>JAYVRT010000712.1:0-4391 GCA_043776025.1 Archangiaceae bacterium
ATCACCGCGAAGCTGACGGTGCGGACATCGGCGCTCGGCTCGAGCACCAGGGAGCGCTGGCCATCGGTGCGGGTGCTCAGCGGCCCGACCGCGCTGAAGTCGAACGCCGCCGCCCACAGGTGACCGGCGACGGCGGTGACGAAGGCGACCCGGTCGGCGGCATCGCCGCGGTCGCAGTCGAGGCAGTCGCCGCCGTTGCTCAAGATGCCCAGGCCCCAGTGGTTGCCCATGCGGCCGGCGGTCACCAGGCCAATCGGCGTCAGCGCCTCGGCGTAAGCGCGCTTGATGCGGAACAGCGTCGTCGGCAGCTGGCCGGGCGTCGTCGCCGGCGTCGGCGCGTTGCCGGTTCCCGGGCTCAACATCGGCGTCGAGCCGAGCACCAGGTCGTCGATGAGGTCGGCGCGGACCTTCACCGCCACCGCCGCGAACGGGGCGTAGAGCGCGAGGTCGGTGCGCAGCCGCATGTCCGCCGTCTCCAGCAGCTGGCCAGTCGGGTCTCCCAGCGGCACGGCGAACAGCGGCTTGCCCGAGGGCGTCGTCCCCCGGTCGAGGTCGAGGTTCTCGAACAGCTCGGCCCGCACCCGGAAGTAGCCCGACAGCTTGACCTCGAACTTCTCTCGGGGAAACAGGTCCGCCCCGTGGTCATCGAGCCCGGAGGCGGCGGCGAGCGCGGGGAGCAGCGCCAGCAGCGCGAGGCCCTTGGCGACGGCGCGAGCCAACCCCTGGGCAGGGCCGGGCTTCACTTCGGCTCCTCGACGAAGCGGACCAACTCGGCGGTGGACGCGGAGGCTGCCTCGAGCATCGGGAAGTGGCCGCAGCGCGGGTAGACGACCAAACGCGCGTGGGGCAGCTGGCGTGACAGCTGCTCTCCGACGGCGAGGGTGGTGACGTGGTCCTCGCGGCCCCACAGCAGCAACGTCGGCACCGTCACCTTCGAGTACTCGCCCTCGACCTCGGCGAACCGCTGTCCTCGGGCGGCGGCGAGCGCGGCGGCGCGGGTGCCGGGCCGCTCGAGCGCGCGCTCGACGTCCTCCACCAGCGCTTCGGGCACGTTGCCCGGCTCGAAGAACGCCTGGCTCAGCCGCTCGTCGGGGCGCTGGTCATAAAACAGACCGAAGAGCAGCTCGCCGACGCCCGCCGCGCGCGAGAGGTGAAAGAAAGACGGCAGCTGCTCCTCGTAGACCCAGGCGTCGTAGAGGACGAGCCGGGTCACCTTCTCCGGCTCGGAGAGCGCGAGGTCGAGCGCCACCGACGAGCCCCAGGAGTGCGCCACCACCACCGCGCTCTCTATTCCCCGCTCCTCCATCAACGCGCTCACCAGCTGGGCCTCGGCGTGGGGCGAGTAGTCGCCCGCGGGGCGGTCAGTCCACCCGAAGCCCTTGAGGTCCAGCGCGAGCACCCGGTGCCGCCGCGCCAGCTCGGGAATCACCGTGGTCCAGGTCTCGAGGCTCGAGGCGAAACCGTGAATCAACACCACCGCCGGCCCCTCGCCGACGTCGACGTAGCGGACCCGCGCTCCCACGACCTCGGCGAACCTGGCGCCCTTCGGCTCACCGGGCATCGCGCCCTGGTGGAAAGCCAGACACCCGCTGGTGCAGACCAGCAGGAGCCAGAGCGCCGCGGGCTTCAAGGGCTCAGCCTCTTCACTTCCGCCGCGGAGCTGAACTCGTTCGAGCTCTCGCCTGCCTGGGAGTTGATGGTGGCGATGGTGCCGAAGCACTCGGTGACGAAAAGGTAGGAGCGCGTCACCGTCGGGACGAAGCCCACGGTGCGGGTGAGCACCGTCTTCACCCGCTGCACTGGAAAGCGCGCGAACGGGGTCAGCACCTCGCCCTGCTTGTCGACGCTCGAGTCGTACTTCTCCGTCTGGGTCCAGGCGACGCCATTGAGCCGGCCGGACACAGTGGAGGTGGTGGTCCAGACGCTGCTGCTGCTCAACGGGAAGGTGAGCAGCTTCGCGGGCGGATCGTACTTGAGCTCGGTGGCGGTCATCGAGTCGGTGGGAGAGACGACCGCGCGCAGCAGCAGCCCGTCGGGGGCGACCTCAAAGACGCCGAGCAGGGTGTCGGAGATCGGCGAGGCGTAGCTGGCGCCGGCGTACTTGAGCTCGAACCACTTTCCCGCCAGCGGCTGGGTCTCGACCAGCACCGACTTGTCGCCGCTGAGCGCGACGGTGAGGTCCCAGAAGGTGCCGACGCCACCGTCGGCCGGGCTCCCCGCGGTGTTGAAGGTGGCGTTGGTCGCGACCCGGAAGGTCGCGTGCAGCCCCGGCCCCAGCGGCATCTCGGCCCGGGTGATGGTGCCGTCGTTGTTCGGCGAACAGGTGGGGCCGATGTTGCCGCCGCCGCCGGCGCCACCCATGCCGCCGTCCGCCCCCCCGCTTCCGCCCGCTGCGCCGCCGCCCCCGCTGCCGCCACCCGTCCCGCCCGTTCCCCCGCCGCTGCCGGCGTCGAGCACCGCGCAGCTGCCGTCGGGGCGGCACAGCCCGCTGGCACAGTCGGCGTTCTGGTGACAGCCGACCTCCTTCGGCGTGCAAGCCGAGGTGAGGCAGAGGAAGGCCAGAACGAGGTTCAGACGCATGGGGCGCGCACTATGCAGCAAGACGGGACAGCTCCGTATCCGACTGGGCCGCCGCGCGCCCCTTGGCGCCGGTCTCGGGCAGGCGCAGGGCGGGGATGAGGATCGCCAGGTGCACCGCGCCGAGCACCGCCAGCGCGCCGCCGAAGCCACCGTGTTGCGCTGCAACACCGACGACGATGGGGAGGAGGAATCCGCCCGCCTGGCCGACGAGCATCAACATCCCCAGCGCCGCCCCGACCCGGGGAGCGCCGACGTAGGGCAGCTCGAGCGGCAGGGTGAGCAGCAGCGGAGCGAAGCACCCGCCCGCGAGCGCCGCGACGCCGAGCAGGCCCAGGGCGATGCCCGAGGGGTTCGCCGCGAGCAGCAGCAGCGCCAGGCCGCCGACCGCGGCGCCGCCGAGAATCAGCGGACGGCGCAGGCCGAGCCGGTCGGAGACAATCGGCCCGAGCAGGTTGCCCACCGCCGCGGCGCAGAGCCAACCGGCTACCGCGAGCCCCGCCTTCGCCGGCGGCAGGCCGGCTTCGATCAACCCCCGGGCCAGCATCCCCAGCAGGGCGAGGTAGGCCCCGAAGAGGCAGAAGTGCATCAGCGCCACCTTGCGCATCCCCGGGTTCTTCACCATCGCCACCAGCTCGGCGAGCCCCGCGTGCCGCGAGAGCATCACCCGGTCGCGCATCGCCACCAGCCAGACGACCCCGGCGACCGCCATCGCCGCGCCCGCCGCGACCATCGTCGGCCGCCACCCGCCGAACAGCGGGGAGAGCACCGTGCGCGCGGTGAGCACCGTCAGCGCGGTGCCCAGCGTGTACGCCAGCAGCGCCAGCCCGTTGGCGCGGCCGAATTTCGCGGGCGCAACATGGCCAGCGAGCGCCTTGGGAATCGAAGGGGCGACGAAGCCGATGTGGAGCCCGAAGCCGAACATCGCCAGCGCCAGGGTCGCGGTGTCGTGGGCCAGCGCCCGGCTGGCGCAGGCGAGCGCCCCGAAGAGCATCGCGATCCCCGCGACACGCCGGGCGCCGTAGCGGTCGACCGCCGCGCCGCCGAAGGGCGAGGCGAGCGCGATCCCCAGCGGGGCCGCGCCCCACACCAGCCCGGCGGCGACGTGCGACAGCTGCAGCTCAGCGGAGATCGGCTGCATCAGCGGCGGGAGCACCGACCAACCCAGCCCTCCGCCGACGCCCTGGAGTACAGCGCACAGCGCGGTGACGCGGTTGGGGCGAAGTTCACTCGAGGACATGGAGATCTCCTTTGTGCGGGTGCAGCATTCTGGCGCCTGAATGCCCCAGTTTCAGGCTCGGTGTCAAGCGGCCGTGTTGCGCCGCAACAAAGCCCATGGCAGGGTCCGCCGCATGCTCGTGAAGAAATACGGAAACCGGCGGATGTACGACACCGAGGCCAGCCGCTACATCACCATCGGGGAGCTGACCGACCGGATCCAGCGGGGCGCCGACGCCACCATCGTCGACGCCCGCACCGGCGAGGACATCACCCAGGCGACGCTGACCCAGGTGATGATGGAGGGCCGCAAGGGCGCGCACTTTCTCCCCACGCCCCTGCTCCACCAGCTGATTCGCCTCGGAGATGACGCCCTGGCGGACTTCCTGGGCCGCTACGTCCAGGCCGCCCTCGAGCTCTACCTGACGGCCAAGAAGACCACCCAGAGCTTCATGCCCTTCAACCCCCTGGTGGCACTCACCCAGTTCGCCAACAACACGCCCTTCGCTGGCTGGGGACAGCAGCAGACGCAGCCGGCGCGAGCGCCCTCCACTGCGCCTGCGCCATCCAGCGACATGGAGCAGATGCGCAAGGAG
>JAYVRT010000713.1:0-4391 GCA_043776025.1 Archangiaceae bacterium
TCACCGACGTGAGCGGCAACGTGCTCTCGTGGTCGTCGGCTGGTGCGCGCGGCTTCAAGGGCTCGCGCAAGTCGACCCCGTTCGCGGCCCAGGTTGCCGCTGGCGACGCCGCGGCGAAGGCGATGGAGCACGGCCTGAAGAACGTTCAGGTCCTCGTCAAGGGCCCGGGCGCTGGCCGTGAGTCGGCGCTGCGCGCCCTCGCCGCCGCCGGCCTGAAGATCTCGTTGATTCGCGATGTCACCCCGATTCCCCACAACGGATGCCGGATGCCCAAGCGGCGCCGCGTCTGATTCACCCCCTTTAAGGAGAGAACCACCTTGGCTCGTTACACTGCCAGCGTCTGCCGAATCTGCCGGCGCGAGAACCTGAAGATGTACCTGAAGGGCGACCGTTGCTACACGGACAAGTGCGCGATCGAGCGCCGCCCGTATCCTCCCGGCCAGCACGGCCAGGGCCGGGTGAAGTTCTCCGGCTACGGCGTGCAGCTTCGCGAGAAGCAGAAGGTCAAGCGCATGTACGGCCTGCTCGAGAGCCAGTTCCGCGGCTACTTCCACCGCGCGGCATCGGCCAAGGGCAAGACGGGCGAGACCCTGCTCCAGCAGCTCGAGCTTCGCCTGGACAACGTCGTCTTCCGCATGGGCTTCGCCGATACCCGTTCGGAGGCCCGCCAGCTGGTGCGCCACGGGCACTTCACCGTCAACGCCAAGCGGGTCAACATCCCCAGCTTCAGCGTCAAGCCGGGCACGGTGATCGAAGTTCACGACAAGTCGAAGAAGGTCCTCCGGATCCAGGAGGCGATCGAGACCGTCGACCGCCGCGGGATTCCCCAGTGGATCGACGTCGACAAGAAGGCGCTCAAGGGCACGGTGAAGTCGGTTCCGAATCGCGAGGACCTGACGATGCCGATCCAGGAGCAGCTGATCGTCGAGCTCTACTCGAAGTAAGCGTCTTTCTATCTTTTCAAACTTTGCCTGACGCCCTCCCGCCGTTTTGGCGGGTAAGTCGGTGGCGCCCGGTGATCAAGGAGCGGTACCCAAATGGCTGACACCCTGAATGCGAAGAACTGGCGTGACCTGATCAAGCCCCGGAAGCTCGAGGTCGACGCGGACTCGCTCACCAACACCTACGGCAAGTTCGTCGCCGAGCCCCTCGAGCGCGGCTTCGGCACGACGCTGGGCAACTCGGTTCGCCGGGTGCTCCTGTCGTCCCTGCAGGGCGCGGCGATCACCAGCGTCAAGATCGACGGCGTCGAGCACGAGTTCACCACCATCAGCGAAGTCGGCGAAGACGTCACCGACGTGGTGCTGAACCTGAAGGAAGTGCTGCTGCGGATGCACACCAACGAGCCCAAGGTCCTCAAGATCGAGGTCGAGGGCCCGAAGGAAGTGAAGGCCGGCGACATCATCGCCGACGACCAGGTCGAGATCCTCAACCCCGGTCACCACATCTGCACCGTCGCTGAGGGCGGTAAGCTGCGGATGGAGCTCACCTGCCGTCGCGGCCGTGGCTACGTCCCCGCGATGAACAACAAGATCGCCGGCCAGCCGCTGGGCACGATTCCGGTGGACTCGCTGTTCTCGCCGGTGCGCAAGGTGAACTACCAGGTCACCAACGCCCGCGTCGGGCAGCAGACCGACTTCGACAAGCTCTCGCTCGAGGTGTGGACGGACGGGTCGGTGACCCCGCAGGACGCCGTCGCCTTCGCTGCGAAGATCATCAAGGAGCAGCTCACCGTCTTCATCAACTTCGATGAGACCGAGGAGCCGGTGGTGGTCGACGCCCCCCGCGAAGAGACCAAGCTTAACGAGAACCTCTTCCGCTCGGTCGACGAGCTCGAGCTCTCGGTGCGCTCCGCCAACTGCCTGCAGCAGGCGAACATCAAGACCATCGGCGATCTGGTTCAGCGCTCCGAGGCCGAGATGTTGAAGACCAAGAACTTCGGCCGCAAGTCGCTCAAGGAGATCAAAGAGATCCTCGCTGAGATGGGCCTGTCGCTGGGGATGAAGCTGGAGAACTGGCCGCCGAAGACCGCTCCCGCGGCCGCCGCGGTCGTCGTTCCTCCGCCGGCCGTCACTGGCCCCCGGATGTAATTCGCAGTCCCTGTAGCTCCACAAAATCGCCGCTCGAAGAGATTTGAGCGGCGGTTATTTCCCCCTGGTACCTCGTACGGCCAGGGCGGTTTGAATCAAGGAAGGCAGTCATGAGGCACAACGTAAGTTTCCGGAAGCTGCAGCGCACCACCCCGCATCGGCTCGCGATGCTCCACAACATGGTCACCAGCCTGCTCGAGCACGAGCAGATCAAGACCACCGTCCCCAAGGCGAAGGAGTGCCGGCGGATGGCGGAGAAGGTGATCACCCTCGGCAAGCACGGTGGGCTCCACAACGTGCGCCAGGCGGAGAAGATCGTGCGCAACCGGGTGATCCTCGCCAAGGTCTTCGGCGAGCTCAAGGAGCGCTACGCCACGCGCCCGGGCGGCTACACCCGCATCATGCGCGCCGGCTTCCGTCGCGGCGACGCAGCCGAGGTCGCGATTCTCGAGCTGGTCGATCGCCCCGCGGGCGGTGACCCGGTCGAGGTGAAGGACGACGCCCCGGCGGTGAAGGGCGAGAAGAAGGTCGAGGCCAAGGCGGAGAAGCCGAAGACCGAGAAGAAGGTCGAGGCGAAGGCCGACAAGCCGAAGGCGGAGAAGACCGAGAAGCCGAAGGCGGAGAAGGCCCCCAAGGCCGAGAAGAAGCCGAAGGCCGAGAAGAAGTAGTCGTCCCCAAGGACGAAGCAGCGCCCGAGCCCCGTGCGTCCTTCGAAGTGAAGCGGCGCTCGGGGCGCAGTCGTATCTGGAGCTGCGGCGGTTAGCGCGGGGCGCCGCCCTCGAGCAACGAGACCTTGTCGTCGGGGCCGACCTGGACGCTGATCTCGGTGATCTTCAGGTTCCCCGGGGCGCGGTTGCCCGCCGAGTCGTAGAGGACCACCGGGGACAACGTAATCTCCCGATTCGCGTCCACCTGGGCCGCGGTGCTCCGGTAGGTGCCGTTGACCAGCACCTCGACGTCCTGCCAGGTCGCCGGGCTGTCGTTCTTCACCATGTAGATCGGCGAGGTCGCCTCGCCGGCGATCACCAGCCGGGCGCCGATCGAGTTGCTCGCTCCGGTCGAAGGGCAGGCGACGCCGACGCTCGTCACCGACAGGCCGAGCCAGCAGACCAGCACCAGCGCCTTGTATTTGAAGAAGCGATCCGAGTTGCGGAAGTCGTCGATCAGGTCGCGGAGAATGCCGGCGACGTTGAGCGCGGTGTCCTTGGTGACGAGCGCGAGGTGTTCCCCGGTGACCCGGCGCGAGGTGGGGGGCAGGGGCGCGAGCCGCGCCGCGCTCACGGCGCGCTTGGACTCCGGTGGGGGTGGGGGCTTGTCGGCCATCGGGGTTAGGCCCTGTAGGAAAGTCGCAAGCGCCGCTGCCGTCAACGGTCCTGGATCGATTCGAGCGCGCGCGAGGCGAGCGCATTGTCCGGCTGGGCCTCGAGGACCTTCGCCAGCCACTTTCGGGCCTCGGCGGCGGCGGTCTTCCGCTCCGCGGCGTCCTTGGCCTTCAGTGACCACTCGGTGTGGAGCATTCCCAGCCGGAGGACGAACTCGACGTTTTCTTCGTGCTTGTCGACGACCAGGCGCAGCTGCTGGTCCGCCGCCGGCCAGTCACCCGACATCTGGTAGACCATCGCCAGCTTGCCCCGGGCGGGCGCAGCGTCGGGGGTGAGGAAGGTCAGTGTCCGAAAGCAGGTCTTCGCCGTCGCCAAATCCTGCCGATCGACGGCGAGGTCCCCCAGGCGCAGCCAGGCCTCATCGAGGGTCGGGTTCCTCTGCAGCGCCAGTTCGAAGTGTTCCTTCGCCGCCTGGGGCCGTTGGCGGGCGAAGTAGAGCTCGCCCAGCAGGTAGTGCGTCCGGCCGTCCTCGGGGTTGAGCTCCAGCGCCCGCTTGAACTCGTCCACCGCCCGTCCGGCGTCGTCGAGCCGCTGGTAAGCGACGCCGAGCAGCGAATGGACGACGCCGAGGTCGGGGAAGTCGCGGAGAATCTCCTCGAAGGCGATGATTGCCTGCTGGGGCACGTCGTTCTGGTCGAGCCAGGCGATGCCCTTGTCGAGCAGCGGCTGGGCCTGCCGGGGGAAGCGGGCGAGCGGGTCGGCGATCTGCCCCATCAGCGCCCGCGCCGTCTTCACCTCGCCCTCGGTGGGCGCTCCGCTGATCGCGGTCCGGACCTCCTCCACCGCCTGCTTGTCGTCCCCGGTGTGGTGCAGCGCCTTCGCCAGCGGAAGGTGCCACGCAGTCAGCTCACCCCTCGCGACGACGGCGCTCTTCAGCTCGGGCAGCGCCTCTTCGTAGTGCTCCGACTCGAGCAGCGCG
>JAYVRT010000714.1:0-4389 GCA_043776025.1 Archangiaceae bacterium
TTTTCAGCTTGTCGAACTCGCTGCGCAGGGAGGAGAGCTCCTTGGCCGGGCCGTGGCCTTCGCGCAGGCTGCGCAGGGTCTCCTTCGCCGCCCGGCGCAGGCGGCCATCGACGAAGGGCGTGCCCGCGAGCGCGCCCACCAGCCGGGAGTCACCCAGGGTGCTCGCCGCGTCGAACGCCGTCTGCTGGTAACGGAAGTGCGGGTCCCGCAGCGCCTGGGCGATGAGGTCGATCGCCGGCGTCTTCTTCTCCGCCACCTCGGCGAGCCGCGCCATCGCCATCAGCGCCGTGCGCCGCCCATGCACCGGCTGCCCGTAGCGGGTCGCCGCGACCACCAGCGGCCACGCCGCCGGATCCTGCAGCGCCGCCAGGCCGTCGAGCGCCCCGCACTGCACCGCGTCGAGGAAGCTGGGCCGCTTGAGCATCCCCGCCAACGTCACCCGCGCGCCATCGGCCCGCATCTTCCCCAGGCTCCGCGCCGCCTCGCCCTCGACGAAGCAGCTCGGGTCGCCCTTGCCCGCGAGCGCGGTCAGCGCCTTCCCGACCACCGCGTCCTCGCGGAAGGTGCCGAGCGACGACACCACCGCCCGCCGCGCCTTCGGGTGCTTCACTCTCAGGCTTGAGATCAGCGCGTCTCGGGCCGCCGGGCTGCGCACCGTCGCCAGCGCCCGGGCAGAGGCCGCGCGGGTCGCCCAGAAGGCCTTCTCGTCGAGCAGCGTCGCGGCGAGCGCCTCGACCGACTCGGAGGAGCCATCTTTGCCCAGCCCCGCCGCCGCCTCGGTGCGGGCCCGCGCCACCGGAGCGCTCGCGAGCTCCCGGCGCCGCCAGGCGATTGGCTTGTCCACCTCGAGCGTCGCGAGGAGATCGCGGCGCGGGTCGACCAGCGCCATCTGCGGCTCGCGATCGCACGAGAAGTAGAAGTCGTGCTCCTTGTCGGTGACCTCGAAGGACACCTTGTGGAGCGCGCCCTTCACCTGCACCTGCAGCGACAACGGCAGCCGCCAGGTCTGGTTGCTGGTCTGCTTCACGCCGATCTTCAGGCGCTTCTGCTCGCCTTCCCACTTGAGCTCCACCTTCAGCGCCGGGTGCCCCGCGCGGTGGACGTACTCGTCGAAGAAGCGGTCGAAGTTCTTGCCCGTCGTGTCCTCGACCGCGCGGGCGAGGTCCACCGTCTCGACCACCCCGCCCCTGTGCCGGGCGACGTAGGCGCGCACCACCGCCTTGAAGTCCGTGTCACCCAGCCGGGTGCGCAGCTCGTGGAGCACCAGCGCGCCCTTCTCGTAGAGGTGGCGATCGAACAGCTCCAGCGGCTCGTCGAACTTGCGGGCGACGATTGGCCGCGCGTACCGTTCGTGGGCCTCCTCGAGGTAGGCGTCGAGGTCGAGCTTGCGCTGGTGGTCGGCCTCGTCGGCGCCGTCGGCCTGCTCCTTCCACAGCACCTCGGAGTAGGTCGCGAAGCCCTCGTTGAGCCAGCCGTGCGGCCAGTCGCGGCAGGTGAGGAGATCGCCGAACCACTGGTGCGCCAGCTCGTGGGAGATCAGCGGCTCGGCGCTGTAGTCGAGGTGGGCGCGCGCGTCGTGGAGCACCACGTCGGTGAGCGTGGTCGCGCCGGTGTTCTCCATGCCGCCGAAGATGAACTCCTCGACGAAGATCTGCGCGTAGTCGCCCCACGGGTACTTCTGCCCGGTGAGCTCCTCAAACATCTTCACCATCTGGGGCGTCCGCTCGGCGCAGCGCAGCGCCTCGGCCTTCTTCCCCCTCGGGAACAGGGTCCGGACCTTGGCGGTCGACTGCGGAACGGGAGCGACGTGCTCCTCGAAGACCCCGACGACGAGCGTCACCAGGTAGGGCGAGTGGGCGACGTCGAGCCGGTGGTGGACCGTGCGCAGGCCCTTCTTCACCTCGTCGCTCACCTTCTTGCCGTTGGAGAGCGCGGTCATCTTCGCCGGGAAGGTGGCGATCACCTCCGAGGTGGCCTTCTGCGCCGGAGCGTCGAGGCAGGGGAACCAATACCTGGAGTCCTCGTCCTGGCCCTGGGTCCACGCCTGCTGCTGGCGCTTCGGGTACGCCTTGTCCGGCTGGATGAAATAGAGCCCGCGGCGCGGGGTGGCCCGGTAGGAGAGCCGCACCGTCGCCGTCGCGGCGGCCTCGAGCGGGACGGCCAGGTGCACCACCACCTGTTGGCCGTCGACGTCGAACTCCACCGCGCGCCCGTCGACCTCGGCCTTGTCGATCTGCAGCTCCACCGCGTCGAAGGCGATGGTCGTCACCCTTCGCACCGCGGTCAGCCGGGTGGTGCAGACGCCGCGGAGCGCCGAGCGGTCGAAGTCGAGCTCAAGCTCGAGCTTGAGGTGATCCGGACGAACCGGGCGATCCGCCGCGTAGTGCTCGGTGGCGGAGTCGAAGGCAAAGGCGTGCGGCTCGTCGAAGTGGCGGTGACCGGTCATGTCTTGCCACCTCTCTAACGCCATCTGCTTATGGAGGGCAGCACCATCGATTTGATCGTTTTAGACCTTGGAACGTCGGGGTCTTCCGGGCTACTTGGGCCCACTGGAGGAAGCATCCATGAACTTGAAATTCGGCAGCATCCTGGTGGCGTTGACGGTGGTCCTGACGGCGTGCGGCGCGGGCAACATCTGCGACCGCACCAGCCCTTGTCCCAACGACGTGATGACCACCCCGGCCCAGCGCGACCAGTGCAAGTCGACCCTCGCGGCGAACCAGCAAAGCGCCTGCTACTCGGAAGCCCTGTCCTACCTGAACTGCCTCGCTGACCAGACTGTCTGCGGCTCCGACGGGAAGACGGACTCGACCCTCACCGCCACCAAGCGGACCAACAACTGCACGATGCAGACGGTCGCCGCGACCACCTGCTGCAGCAAGAACCCGACCGCGACAGCTTGCAATTGAACCTGAAGGGGATCCTTGGCGGGTTGGTCGCACTGGCCCTGGCGGGCTGCGGGAAGGATCCGTGCGATCACACCAGCCCGTGCGCGAACGATCCCAAGCCGAGCAAGGACAGCATCGCCGCCTGCAAGAAGGCGGAGCAGGCGAGCCAGAACAGCCTCTGCTTCACCGAGACCTCGTCCTACGCCAGCTGCTTCAACGACATCCTCGTCTGCGGCGCCGACGGCAAGGCGGACCTCAAGGCGACGGGGACCAAGGCGACGACGCTCTGCGCGGCGCAGCTGACGGCCTTCACCAACTGCTGCAACACGAATCCCGCGTCCGCTGCCTGTCAGTGACGATCGACGTCCTCTATTTTGCGGACAAGCAGGTGAAGGCAAAGCTCTTTGCCCGGGTCACCCAGGCGAAGAAGCTGCTGATGGTGACCACGGTGCCCCCGCACCGGGCGAAGGCCGCCGAGGCGCGCAAAGAACCGTTCGGCTCGCTCGAGCGCAACTTCGGAGACGCCTTCGACCAGGTGCTGGTGATCGACGAGGGCGGCGCCGAGGGGATGTGGCGCGACCCGGTGACCGACCTCGCCGACGCGCTCTACGCCTCGGACACCCGCACCGCCTACGCCGCCGCGATGGGCTACTTCTTCGTCGAGGGCGGCGTGGCGAAGGCGGTGGTGAAGCGCTTCGGCACGCCGGAAGAAGACGCGTGGCTGATTCAGGAGGCGCTCGCGCGGCTGACCCGGGGCGTGTCACCGCCGGACCCGGCGAAGCGGCCCGGGCGAGGGAAGAAGGCCGCCGCCGCCCGCGCTGCCGCCGCCTCGCAGCCGGCCGCTCCGAAGCCGCTGGGGAAGGACCCTTACGCCGTGCTGGGGTTGCTCCCCGACGCGACGCTGGCCGAGGCGAAGCGCGCCTGGCGGGCGCTGTTGGTCCAGTACCACCCGGACAAGGTCGCCCACCTCGCGCCCGAGTTCCGCGCGCTCGCCGAGACGCGCACCCGGGAGATCATGGCCGCGTGGGAAGCGCTGCAGCAGACGCTGGGCTGACCGGCTTCACCACCCGACGTCGATCGGCGCGTTGGAGGCGGCGAGCCGAATCCAGGTGAAGCGGCTGCCGGCCTCGGCGAACCAGCCGTTGCTCTGAGCGTCGAGCGCCGCGCGGGAACTCGCTTTGGGGAGGGCGACTCCTCCGAGCGTCACTCCGGTCGTCGGCGCCTCGGTCCACAGCCGGACCACGACGCCGGCGGGCGCGGCCGGGATCGCCAGCGCGTGCCGAGACAGAGTGAACTCGACGAAGCCCCCGACGTCGTCCCAGTTGCGAAAGCGCGTCGTCCCCGGGCCCGCGTAGGCCAGCAGGGTGAGCCGCCCTTTCGACGCCGGCGTACCCAGACCGTTGACGTCATCGACGACGTCGAGCGGGAGCAGCGCCCCTTCTTTGACGAACAGCGGGATGCGGCGGCGGTCCGTCGCGTCGTAGGCAGTCAACGTCTGGCC
>JAYVRT010000715.1:0-4373 GCA_043776025.1 Archangiaceae bacterium
GTAGGTGCAGCCCCCGCCGGTGCCGGCACAGAACAGCTCGACCAGCCGCTGCCGCAGCCGAGGCACGTCGGAGCCAGCGAAGCCGGCGTTGATCCGCTCGTCTCCCGCGACCCGCGCGAGGAAGTCGTCCACCACCGCTTCGATCGTCGGCTTTCCGCCGAGCCGATCGAAGAGCTTCGCGTTGGGCCCCGGGCCGGGCGCCGTGGCCGCGGGGACGGGGTCAGGGGTGGTCGCCGGCTTGCTCGCCGCGCACCCAGTCAGCGCGAGGACAGCGGTGAACAGCGCGATGCAGGTCTTCGAAGTCATCGGCCCCCCTCGAGGCGAACGGTTACGGACGGAACGAAGCGGTGAAGGCGGCGCCGGCGCTCACCTGCGCCGCGTCGGATTGGTCCAGCTGGGTCATCAAGACGTAGAGGCGATCGCCCGCGGCGCAGCCCAGGCCCGACACCGTCTGGCCGTCGCGGGTGCCGACGAAGGACTTGGCGAAGTCGGCGTTGGCGAGGTTCACCGCTTCGGAGGCGAGCATCCGGACCCCGTTGACGCTCAAGGTGTCCTTGATCTGCGCTTCCACCGCGGCCTGGATCGCCTTCGGGTCGCCGCGCTCGTGGAAGCCGTCGAGGGTCACGTAGCCAAGCTCGAAGTCGACCTTCCCCTCGACGGCCTTGAAGTGGTGCATCGGCACGTCACCCGTGGATGCGCGGTAGCTGCCCCGCTCGTAGCCCGGCGCCTTCGGGAACTTGATCTCGTAGCGATCGCCCAGCGGCGGCGCCGGCTCGGCGGCCGCCTTCTGCTCCGGGGCGGTGGTGGCGCAGGCGGCCAACATGAGGCAAAGGGCAGGGAGCGCGGCGCGGAGCATTGGGGCCGGACCCTACACAATCGGCCCGATCAGGTCAGCGGATCGGACGAGCTGGTCGTCTCTCCCCCGGCGCGCTTGAGGCCGAGCGACTTCATCTTCTTGTAGAAGTGACCGCGCTCGAGGTCGAGCAGCCGCGCCGCCTCGGTCGCGTTGTCCCGGGTGTAGGAGAGCGCGCCGAGAATGATCTCCCGCTCCGCCTCGTCCACCTGGTCGCGGAAGGTCTTGTCGGCGCGGAACCGCGGCGCGGGCTTGGCGCCCTCGGGGATCTTCACCCCCGGCTGCGTCGGCGGCAGGCTCGCGTCGCCCAGCGCCGGCGTCTTGTCCGTGCTCGGCATCGCGCCTTCGTCTCCCAACGCGAGCGGGGTCGCGCGGCGGCGAGGCAGCAGCGCCTCGGCTTCGGCCCCGGAGACCACTGGCCCCTCGACGAGGATCGCCAGCCGCTCGACGAGGTTGCGCAGCTCGCGCACGTTGCCCGGGTAGTCGTAGGCCTCGAGCCGCGCCAGCGCGTCGGGCGACAGCTTCATCCCCCGCCGGCCATTCTGCCGGCAGGCGTCGACGAGGAAGGTGTCGATCAGCGTCCGCAGATCCTCTTTGCGTTCCCGCAGCGGTGGGCTGTGCAGCTGCACCACGTTGAGACGGAAGTAGAGGTCTTCGCGGAAGCGGCCGGCGGAGATCTCCTTCTCCAGATCGCGGTTGGTCGCCGCCAGGACCCGCACGTCGACCTTGAGCGTCTCCGCGCCGCCGACGCGCTCCAGCTCGCCTTCCTGCAGCACCCGCAGCAGCTTCGCCTGCATCGCCGCCGGCATGTCGCCGACCTCGTCGAGGAACAGGGTCCCTCCGCTCGCGAGCTCGAACTTTCCACGGCGCGCGGTCACCGCTCCGGTGAAGGCCCCCTTCTCGTGGCCGAACAGCTCGCTCTCGATCAACTCGTGCGGCACCGCAGCGCAGTTGAGCTTCACGAATGGGCCCGACTTGCGGCGGCTGTGAAGGTGGATCGCGCGGGCGATCAGCTCCTTGCCCGAGCCGTTCTCTCCGGTGATCAGCACCCGGCCCTCGCTCGGAGCCGCCCGCTGAATCAGCGCGTAGACCCGCTGCATCGCCGGCGAGCTGCCCACCATCTCGAACCGGCCAACCTCGGCCTTCAGGGTCGTCAGCTCCTCCACCAGCGCCGAGACGGTGAGCGCGTTGCGCAGCGCCAGCAAGAGCCGGTCACGGGAGATCGGCTTCTCGAGGAAGTCGCGCGCGCCCAGCTGGGTCGCCTTCACCGCGGTCTCGATCGTCCCGTGGCCGCTCATCATGATCACCGGCAGATCCGGACGCAGCTTCTGCACCTTCTGCAGCGCCGCCAGCCCGTCCATGTCCGGCATCTTCACGTCCATCAAGACCAGGTCCACCGGCCGGGCGGCGACGACGTCGAGCGCCAGCTGGCCCCCGGCTGCGAGCTCGGTCTTGTACCCCTCGAGCTGCAGCGCCTGGTTCAGCGTCAGCAGGATGTTCTTCTCATCGTCGACGATGAGAACGGTTGAATTCGGCATGGGTGCCTCGTGGTCGAACGGCCTCGACAGTGTGTCCATTGTGCCGCGCCTTTCGCCGCGTGAGCAGCACAACTGCAACGTTCTTGCCCACTTTCGGAATGCCTGTTACCTCGCGCGCCAATGCCCAACCGACTGGCGATCAGGTTCTTGTTTGGCGCAGCAGCGTTGGTGGCGCTCTCCGCGTGTCCTCCGACCTACCCCAAGTGCAGCAGCGACTCTGACTGCTCGTCGAAGGGCGAGGTCTGCGTCCAGGGGCAATGCCAGGAGTGCGCGACCGACACCAACTGCAAGCCGGGCTTCGTCTGCGACGCCAACAAGTGCGTCCCCAAGCCGGAGTGCACCGAGAAGGTCCCCTGCGGCGGCGACAAGAAGTGCAAGCAGGGCAAGTGCATCATCGAAGGGCCGAAGGAAGGGGGCAGCTGCACCACCAACGAGGATTGCCCCTCGGGTGAGGAGTGCAAGGCCGGCAAGTGCGCAGCGAAAGGCGGCGCGGGTGCGGGCGGCAGCTGCACCCTCGAGCCGATTCGCTTCGAGTTCAACGAGGCCAAGCTCCCGGCCGACGCGCAGACCGCGCTCGCGGCGATCGCCGAGTGCATCAAGAAGAACGGCTGGAAGCTGCGGGTCGAAGGGCACGCCGACGAGCGCGGCACCGAGGAGTACAACCTTCAGCTCTCCAACCGCC
Source organism: Archangiaceae bacterium (assembly GCA_043776025.1). Lineage (GTDB taxonomy): Bacteria > Myxococcota > Myxococcia > Myxococcales > Myxococcaceae > JAYVRT01. The sequence goes on from JAYVRT010000715.1 coordinate 3,074, forward strand.
GGGCCGCGTCGGTGAAGCGTTACCTCACCGACCTCGGCGTCAGCGACCCCGCCCTGGAGACCGTCGGCTACGGCGAGAACAAGCCCGCGGTGCAGGGCAGCACCGAGGCAGCCTGGACGGCCAATCGCCGCGTCGAGCTGGTCAAGCGCTGAAGCTCGCCGAGGCGATCGCCGCGTCGCAGCCGGACCTGCGGGCGATGGTGCGCCACCTCGACGGCTTGTCCTCCGAAGAGCGCGTCGCTGAGACCCTGGCGCTCTCCGGCGCGCAGCAGGCGCGGCTCTTCGAGGTTGTGCAGGGCTTTCTTCCGCTGACGCTCGACTCGCTGGTGCCGCCCGGGGTGCCCCCGCTGACCGGCGTCGCGCACGAAGGGAAGAACTCGCTGCTCGCGTTCACCTTGTTCGCCAAGGTCTTTTACCGCCTCGAGGAGACGCCCGAGGAGCTCGGCGGCTTCAACCGCAACCCGCCGCTGGTCGCGACCACCGTCGGGCCGGGCTACTTCGTCGCTTACCCGCAAGCGCCGGGTGAAGTGCTCGTCGACTACCTTCGGCCGCCGCCGCGCGCGCCGGAAGGCTGGCCACCGATCGTGCGCAACGACGAACGGCTCTCGCGCTTCGTCTACAACGGCACCCAGGATCTCCTGCGCGGGGTGTCGACCCACGTGTCGATCGGCCGTGCCAGCCGGGGCGGCAAGTGGATGGACAACTGGTTCGTGCTCTGCCGGACCTGAGGACCTGCAGATGCTCTGTGCCGTGATCGCGCTCGCCTTGCTGCTCGGTACCCCGACGGCGGGGGCGGGCGAGCTGCTGACGTCGCCCTGCGTCGGGACCCGACGCCCGGGCGAACCGGTACGGCTGGCGACGCTCCACGCTGGCGCCGCGTCCTGGACCCCGTCGCGGGACGCCTCGTTCAAGGTGCCCGAGCCTGAGGAGCCGACGCTCGTGTGCTTGCCGACCGCGGCGGCCAGGGGAGACCGGCAGGCGATCGTGGCGATCGGCAACGGGGCCGCGCTCTTCGCCTTCATCGAACCTTCCGCGCTCACCGAGGTGAAGCTCGACGACGCCACGTGGAAGCGGTTCCGCTTTCCAGAGGACCAGGGAATGCAGACCGGATGCCTCAAGAAGTTTCCGCCAGGGACCGCGCTCTTCATTGCCCCAGCGGGCCGGACTGTTGGGGCGCTCCTCGACAAGGCGACGCTGTGGGGCAGGTGGGGCGCGACGACCACCGCCGGCGCTGGCTGGTCGAAGCTGCGGATGGGCGTCTACCTTGGGCCCACCGAGGTCTGGGTCAAAGACAGCCCGGG
>JAYVRT010000716.1:0-4370 GCA_043776025.1 Archangiaceae bacterium
CATCTCGCCGCAGATGACCGACAGCAACGGCGGCACCTGCATGAACTAGGGGCCCGCGGGTACTCCCCTAAGGTCTCAACGTCCGACGGTCATCGGTGACAGCAGCTGGCCGCGGCGCGGCTCGCCCCGGGCCATCGGCTTCCCGTCGGCGAGGTAGTCGACGAACACCGACGGCATCCCGTGCGCCTTGAGCCACTCCGGAGCGTCCATCAACTGGTAATGCAGGTGGGGCTCGGTGCTGACCCCGCTGTTCCCCGCTTTGCCCAGCAGCTGTCCGGCGCGCACCCGATCTCCCGGCTTGACCTGGATCGAGCCCCGCATCAGGTGGCCGAGCAGCGAGTACTCGCCGTTGCCGTGCTCGATCACGATGCTGTTCCCGTAGAGCTTCCCCGGGTTCACCCGACCGGGGAGGTTGTCGTAGACGCCTTCGTCGACGAAGACGATCCTCCCCTCGGCGGGCGCGACCACCGGCCTGCCCCAGCAGAAGTACTGCTCGTTCTTCGTCCCGTCGCCTTCGAAGCTGCCCGACCCCTTCCAGACGAACAGGTCGAGCGCGAAGCGCTGGTCGTTGACCGAAGAGTGGGGGTTGTCTTCCCAGGTGCGCCCGCCCCAGAGCACGTTCCAGGTCCCTTCGAACGGCAGCCGGAGCCGGGTCTTGATCGTCGTGCTCAGGTACGGGCTCGGGGCCTGCGTCACCGCCGGCCGCACCGAGACGGCGAGGAGCAGGCCGGTTGCGTCCCAGGTCCACTGCAGCTCGACGCCGCGGGCGTAGAGGCTGACGATCGACAGCCGGGTGTAGACGGTGATCCCGCCGCGCTCCTGCACCGCCTCGGAGCCGATTCGCAGCTCCTCGCCGAAATCTCCCTTCACCTTGCGCGCGAGCGTCACGAGGCCGTCGAGCCCCCCTACCTGCCGCCGCATCGACGGCCCGGCTTCGGCCCAGAGCGCACCCGTGTCGCCCGCGAACAGCTGGGTGCTGAACTTGCGGCCCAGCGCCAGCGCCGCGGTCGGCGGAGGAGGCGGCGGCTCGGCGGCAGGGTCGGACGGCTCGCCTTCTTCCAAGCGTCCGCCTGCCCACGCGAGGGCGGAGGTCAAGGCCGCGGCGACGACGAGCCAGCGCATCACGGCCAGCACCCAACCACGAACCGCGGCGGGCGGCTACTCGAAGGGGATCAGCGACAGCTTCGCGCCCGGCTTGACCTCGAGCAGCTCTTTCGCGCGCGCCGGCAGGTGGACCACGCGGTCTTCGAAGCGCACCGAGCAGCGCACCGCGCGAAAGCGGTTCTTCCCCGTCGACCGCTCGGCGGAGACGAGCATCTCCTCGCCTTCGATCTCGAAGTCATCGGACGAGAGCTTCCCGGTGCGGTGCCGGTTGATCAAGGTGATGTCCTTCACGTCGGCTTCGTAGTGGGGCCCGCCGTCGAAGGGGTCGATGTGGTTGACGTAGCGAAAGCCGATCCGCTCGAGCATCCGCTGGACACCGCGGGTGTCGGCGCCGACCTCGCCGATCAGCTTCTGCGCGCGCTCGGGAAAGAGCGTCGCGTAGAGGTCGGAGGCGGGGAAGAGCTCCTTGATGAACTCCTTGTTGCGCCGCGAGAGCTTGTCCGCCTCGCGGTAATCGAGGCCGGTGAACTTCTTCCCGATGCTCTCCCACAGCAGGCTGCGCCCGTCGGCCAGCAGCGGCGGCATCAGCTCCGCCAGCACCCGCGAGCGGAACAAGGCCCGATGCATCGCGATGAAGAGGAAGCGCACGTACGACAGCTGCTTGCCGGGCTTCTCCGGCCCCGAGCGGTGGGGCGGATCCACCACGAGGCCGCCGATCTCCGTCGGGCCGTCGTAGTTGTAACCAATCGACAACACCTTGTGCTTGAAGTGCCGGTCGAGCGACGCCGAGTAATGCTCCGCCTCGGTGACCTGGAAGTAGATGTGGGGTGCCTCGCGGGTGCCATGCTGGGCGATCACCATCGAGGTCCCGATGATCGACTTGTGGCGCGCGTCCTCGAGGACGAAGAGATACTCTCGTTCGAAGGGCTCCTTGAGCTTGCTGCTGAAGCTGCGCACCGAGCGGTCGATCAACCCCTCGAGGACCTCTTCGTTGTTGGGCAGGTTGACGCTGTTCAATACTGCCGCGAGCCGCTTCAGGCCGGGCAGATCCGTCTTTTGAACGTCGCGTAGCACCAACATTGTCCCCACACCCCTCCCCAAGGCTCTAACCCATCGGTTGGATGCCGTCACGGATTCGAAATAAGACCGAAGATCATGACTGTGCACGGGGACTGGTTGGGCGAACAGCTGGAGCCAATGGAGCACGCGCTGGCTGCGCTGGTGAACGTCAACAGCTTCACCGACAACCCCGACGGGGGGCGAAGAGTCGGGGCGCTGCTGAAGGAGACGTTCGCGATGCCGGGGCTGACCTGCGAGGGGGTGGGCAGCGCGCGGTTCGCCGATCACCTCATCTTCCGCTCAGCGGGCGACGCGGCCCGGCCACCGATGGCGCTGCTGGGCCACCTCGACACCGTGTTTCCTCCAGGGAAGTTCGAGGGCTACCGGGTGGACGGCGAGCTGCGGCGCGGGCCGGGGGTGCTCGACATGAAGGGTGGACTGGTGGTGATCGCCTGGGCGCTCAAGGCGATCGCCCGCACCGTGGGCCTCGAGAGAATCTCACCCTTGCGGCTGGTGGTGGTCAGCGACGAAGAGGTCGGCTCTCCCGAGGGCCGGCCGTTGATTCAGCAGGTGATCGCCGGCTGCGGTGGCTGCCTCGTCTTCGAGTCGGGCCGGGCCAACGACGCGATCGTCACCCAGCGCAAAGGAACAGGAGCGATCACCGCCACCGCCCACGGCAAGGCGGCCCACGCGGGCAACAACCACGCGGACGGAGCGAATGCGCTCTGGGCGCTGGCGCGGTTCATCGATCGCGCCCAGGCGCTCACCGACTACCCGAAGGGCGTCACCGTCAACGTCGGGAAGGTCACCGGCGGGCAGGGGAAGAACACCGTGCCCGACCTCGCGGTGGCCGAGCTCGACATCCGCTTTGCGACGAAGGCCGACGCCGACGACTTGATGCAACGACTGCGGGAGACGGCGGGCGCGGCGGGCGCGTCACTGCCCGGCACCAGGGTCGAGCTCGACGGCGGGCCGGCTCGGCTGCCGATGGAGCGGAGCGAAGCGAGCGTGAAGCTGATGCAGGCCTACGCGGTGTGCGCGAAGGCCCACGGGCTGGGGGCGGACGAGGCGCCGCGGGTCGGGGGGGGCTCGGACGCCTGCACCTCGTCGGCGATGGGGATCCCCTCGATCGACGCGCTCGGGCCGCGGGGAAAGGGCTTCCACACCGTCGACGAGTACATCGAGGTGAAGACGTTGATCTCCAGGGCCCAGGCGCTCGCCGACTTCCTCGTGGCTCCCTAAGGCGCTTCGATCGTGTCGAGCCACACCGTCTTGCTCTCGTCGACCGCGGGGGTCTCGACGACGAAGAGGGTGGCGTGGGCGTCCTTGTCCGGCCAGATCTGCGTCCGGACACCCTTGGGGACGACGATGAAGTCGCCGGTGGAGATCCAAAAAGTTCGGGTGCCGACGGCGATCCGCGCCGAGCCCTCCATCATCACCATTCGCCGCTCGGACAGCGGGGTGAAGTGGAGCGGGACGTCGCCCTTGAGCTTCCACTCGACGGTGTTGATCGGGTTGGTGCGCGAGTAGCCCAGGTTCCAGGCGCGCAGACAGTCGCTGTCTTCGGCGGTGCGCATCGACAAGAGGTCCGACTGCTTCACCAGCGTCGGCTCGGCCTGCACCTCGAGCGGATGCTTGGGGATCAGCGCCTTCTTCGGGCGCAGCTCGCCGACCATCTGGGCGATGCGATCGTGGAACAGGCCGACGCGGCGGTCGGCGTACGGGTCCTTGTCGCGGCCCCGGCTCTCCTCCTCGACGGTGACCTCGGTCTCCTTCGGGGTGAGCGTGCGGACTTTGATCACGAAGGTGCGGGTGAAGCTGATGGTGTCGATCGGCCGGGTCCAGGAGCTGGGGCTGGCGATGAAGACGGTGCCGTCAGGCGCGCGGGTGACGTCGAGGCCGATGCCCGCCGCCGCCTGCACCGCCGCCTCGAGCGCGTCCTCCACCGAGCTCAAGTAGACGCGGGTGTTGCCCTCGTTGGGGGCCTTCACCATCGGGAGCTGCTTTCCCTGGGCGAAGGCGAGGGCAGGCAGCAGCGCGGAGAGCAGGGCAAGTTTGCGGGTGATCACGCCCGCCAGCTAAGCGCGCAGCGTGGCCGCTGTCCCTTGAATTTGTCGTCGAGCGTGATCAGCCGCCGTTGACCGTCGCCCGGTAGACGACGCCGGTGCCGGCGAGGCCGTAGAGGCCGTCGGATGCGGGGACGAACA
>JAYVRT010000717.1:0-15863 GCA_043776025.1 Archangiaceae bacterium
CCACAACGACGGCCCCACCGACTGGACCCGGTGCGATCTGATCAAGCCCGACCGCACCCACTTCATTCAGGGCACGCTCAAGGCCCGCTCCTACGACACCGTGCGCGGCGGCCTGTTCAAAGCTCCGACCGCGCCCGAGACCGTCACCTTGACCTGCGCCCAGGGTGCGCTCACCGCGCAGCTGCCCTGATCAGACGTCGATCTCTTTGACCTCGTTCGCCCGCTCGATGATGAACTTGTAGCGGGCCGAGACGTCCTTCCCCAGCAGGTCGTTGATCGTCTGCTCGGTCTCGACCTCGTCGACGATCTTCACCTGCAGCGTCTGGCGGAACCGCTTGTCGAGGGTGGTGCTCTTCAGGTCGTCGGCGGTCATCTCGCCCAGCCCCTTGAAGCGCATCACGTCGGCCTTGGCGTTCCCCTTCGCGTGATCCTTGATCAGCTGGTCGCGGTGGGCCTCGTCGAGCGCCCAGTAGATCTCCTTGCCGATGTTGATCCGGTAGAGCGGCGGCTGCGCGAGGTACACCGCCCCGCTGGTGATCAACGGCCGCAGGTGCCGGTAGAAGAACGTCAGCAGCAGCGTCGCGATGTGGTGCCCGTCGCTGTCCGCGTCCATCAGCAGGAAGATCTTCCCGTAGCGCAGCTTGGTCAGGTCGAGGTCCGCCCCGATCCCGCACCCGAGGGCGCTGACGATGTCGGTGAGCTCCTTGTTGCTCGAGACCTTGTCCGTCGACGCCTGCTCGGCGTTGAGCACCTTGCCCCGCAGCGGGAGGATCGCCTGGGTCCGCCGATCGCGCCCCTGCTTCGCCGACCCGCCTGCGGAGTCGCCCTCGACGATGAACAGCTCGCTGTCGTCGGGGTTGGTCGACGAGCAGTCGGCCAGCTTCCCCGGCAGGTTCAGCTTGTGGCTCACCGCCGACTTCCGGCTGATCGCCTGCGACGCCGCCCGCGACGCCTCGCGCGCCTGGGCCGCGAGGACGATCCGCGCCACCACCGCCTCGGCGATCGACTTGTTGTCGTTGAGCCACTTCTCCAGCGCCGGGCGGACGACGTTGTCCACCTGGCCGGCGACCTCGGGGTTGTTCAACCGCCCCTTCGTCTGCCCCTGAAACTGCGGCTCGACGACGTAGGTCGACAGCACGCAGGTCATCCCTTCGCGGATGTCCTCCGCCGTCACCGTCACGCTCTTCGGCGTCAGCCCATGGGTCTCGATGTAGTTGCGCACCGCTTTGACCAGGCCCGCCTTGAGACCCGCCTCGTGGGTGCCGCCGTTGATGGTGGGGATCCCGTTGACGTAGCTCTTCACGTGCTCGTCGGTGGCCTCCGTCCACGCCAGCGCGACCTCGAGCTTCACCCCGTTCTCGTGCGACTTGTAGAACGGCACCGTGCCCGCGGGCACCAGCGCCTTGCCCCGCTCGGCGATCACCTTGGTGATGAACTCGGCGATGCCGCCGTCGTGCTTGAAGGACTCCTCGGTCGCCGGGGAGACCGTCTCGTTGCGGAAGACGACCTCCATGCCCTTGTGGAGGTAGCTCTTCGCTTCCAACCGTTCCTTGATCAACGCCGCGTCGAACCGCTGCTTGACCCCGAAGATCTCCGGATCCGGCTCGAAGGTGATGATCGTCCCCGTGCCCCGCGCCGGCCCGACCACCCGCAGCTTCGTCTTCGTCTTCCCCCGCGCGAAGGTCTGCTCGTAGCGCTTGCCGTCCCGCTTCACCTCGGCGACCAGCAAGGTCGACAGCGCCGTCACCACCGAGCTGCCGACGCCATGGAGCCCGCCAGAATGGGTGTAGCTCTTCTTCTGAAACTTTCCGCCAGAGTGGAGCGTGGTGAGGATCACCTCCAGCGCCGACTTCTTGTACTTCGGCATCACGTCCACCGGAATGCCGCGGCCGTCGTCGCCCACCGTGACCTTGGTGCCGCTCTTGTGGAGCGTCACCTCGATCTTGCTCGCGAAGCCGTTCATCACCTCGTCGACACAGTTGTCGACGATCTCCCAGACGAGGTGGTGGTACCCGGTGGTGTCGGTGCCCCCGATGTACATCGCCGGCCGCACCCGCACCGGCTCGAGGCCCTCGAGGACTTCGATCTCGCTCGCGTCGTAGGTCGATTTCTTCGCCATGATCTATTTCTTCTCCGCGGGCGGCTCGGGCAGCGTCAGCCACTGAAGTTCACGGTGCACCGACTTGATCTTGTCCTTCTTCGACATCTCCCGGCCCTTGCCAGCGCGCGAGGTGACCTCGTAGCGGCCCGGCGAGAGCTCGAGCTTCTTTCCCTTCGCCGTCTCCAGGCTGAGCTTCGCGTCCTTCTTCGCCGAGCAGAGGAAGCCGACGACGTGATCGTCCGGGGCGACCTTGATCACCGTCACGCCTTTGCCGGCGCCGGCGAGCTCGTTGATCTCATTGGCCTTGCAGACCAGCGCGAAGGTCTTCTCGGTGACCACCGCCAGCAGATCCTTCTCGCCGCAGGGGGTGACGCCGATAATCTCGTCTCCCGCGGGCGGCCGGGCGTAGCGGCGCCCTGCCCGGGTCGAGACCTCCTTGTGCGCCTCAAGCGCGAACCGCAGGCCGAAGCCCTTCTTCGAGACCGCGATCAGCGTCTGCGGAATCGGCAGCCGCGGGTCGAGCGAGATCGCCCCCACCAGCCGTTCCTGGTCGTCGAACTTGAACAGCTTCTGCACCGGGTCGCCGTAGCCGGTCGAGGCCGGCACGTCGTTGAACCGGGTGACGTAGGCGGCGCCGGCGCTGCTGAAGAAGACGAGGCTGCTCTTCAATGAGCCCGAGACGATCGCCATCACCTCGTCGCCCTCGCGCATGCGGGTCGAGGCCGGGTCCTTGATCTCCCGCACCCGCTTCACCCAGCCGTCGCGGGTGATCACCACCTGCGCGTCCTCGTTGCTGATGAAGACGTCCTCGTCGAGCTCGACCTCTTCCGCGCCCGCGCCGCCGATCTTGGTGCGCCGCTTGTCGTCGTAGCGCGCGCGCAGCTCCTTCAGCTCGTCCCGCACCACCGCCCACAGCGCCTTGCTGTCTTTGAGCAGCGTCGCGATGCGCTTGGCCTCGGCGCGCTTCTCCTTCAGCTCCTTCTGGATGACGAGGATCTCCAGCCGCGCCAACTTGTAGAGCTTCATCTCGAGGATCGCGTCCGCCTGGTCCTCGTCGATCTTGAAGCGGGCGATCAGCTTCTTCGCCGCGTCCTCCTTGCCCTCGGACTTACGGATGATCTTGATCATCTCGTCGAGCGCGTCGTAGACCTTCTCGAACGCCTCGAGCAGATGCAGCCGGGTCTTCAGCTGCTGCAGATCGAACTCGAACCGGCGCTTCACCACCCCGAAGCGGAACTCGAGGAAGTACTGGAGCATCGCCTTCAGATCGAGGCGCTTCGGCGTGCCGACCTCGGGGTTGTCACTCGGCACCAGGCAGGTGAGGTTGACGTTGAAGCTCGTGGAGAGCGGCGTGTGCTTGTAGAGGTACGCCATCACCAGCTCGGGGTCGGCCTCCTTCTTGATCTCGAGGACGATCCGCACGTCCTTGGTCGACTCGTCGCGGACGTCGGTCAGCGGCGCCAGCTTCCGCTCGCGCACCAGGTCGCCGATCTTCGAGACCAGCGTCGACTTGTTCGAGGTGTAGGGCACCGAGGTGATGATGATCTGCGAGCCGCCCCGCGGCTTGTCCTCGAGCTTCCACTCGCCGCGCAGGCGGATCCCGCCCTGGCCGGTCTCGTAGATCTCCCGCAGCTCATTCTTCGAGTTGAGCACCTGGCCGCCGGTGGGGAAGTCCGGCCCCTTGATGTGCTTGAGCAGGTCCTTCGTCTCGAGCTTGGGGTGGGCGATCAGGTCGACGCAGGCGTCGATCAGCTCGCCGAGGTGATGGGGCGGGATGTTGGTCGCCATCCCGACCGCGATCCCGGTGGTGCCGTTCATCAGCAGCTGCGGCAGCTGCGCCGGGACCACGATCGGCTCGAACATCGTCCCGTCGTAGGTGGGCCGGAACTCGACCGTTTTCCGGCCCAGCTCGCTGAGCATCTGGCCCGCCAGCGCCTGCAGCCGGCACTCGGTGTAGCGCATCGCCGCCGGCGCATCGCCGTCGAGCGAGCCGAAGTTTCCGTGGCCGTCGACCAGCGGGTAGCGCAGCGAGAAGTCCTGCGCCATCCGCACCAGGGCCTCGTAGATCGCCGAGTCGCCGTGCGGGTGGTACTGGCCCATGATCGAGCCGACCACCTTCGCCGACTTCTGGTACTTCGCATCCGAGGTCAGCCGGTGGTCGTGCCACATGCCGTAGAGGATGCGGCGCTGCACCGGCTTGAGGCCGTCGCGCACGTCGGGCAACGCGCGGGAGGTGATGACCGACAGCGCGTAGTTCAGATAGCGCCGCCGGGTCTCTTCCGACAGCGAGGTGCTGCGCTCGCTGCCGCCTCCTCCGCCGTCAGCAGCGCCGGGCCCACCGCCCTTGCCGCCGCCGCCGCCTTTGCCCTTCTTCGCCTTCTTTCCCTTCGACTCGGTCACTTCCGCGAACATGCTCATCTGTTCAGACATGCCGGTGATTTCCATTGCGGTTCCGAACCCTTGCGAGACCTGTAGCAGACGCCACAGGGCTGTTGGTCCGCGCGGACTCTAACGGGTTGCGATCTGAAGTCCAGAAAGCTCCCCCGGTTGGCGTCCTGTAATACTCTGTTCGCCGTGCTCAACCTCGCCCTGCTGGTGTTGGTCGCCGCCGCCCCCAAGCCCATCGAGTTGCCCGACAAGGCCGCCGTCTTCGCCGTGGGGCAGGACCCCGTCGCCAAGACCGCGGCCGGCCGCGTCGAGCTCGAGCTGACCAAGGCGCTCAAGAAGAAGGGGGTGAACCTCGTCGACGTCGAGACCCAGTTCGCCCCGCCCCCCCTCGACAGCGCCAGCGAGGAAGGCGACAAGCTCTTCACCGCCGGCAAAGAGGCCTACGACAACCTCGACATGGACGCGGCGGCGAAGTCGCTGACGTCGGCGGCGCTCTTCTTCATCAAGAAGCCGAGCGCTGCCAAGCCCGAGACGCTCGCTGAAATTTTCCTCTTCCTCGGCGCGTCCGAGTTTCAGAACGGGGCCAAGGCCGATGCCCAGAAGGAATTCACCCGCGCGCTCCAGATGAACCCCGCCCTCGCCCCTGATGCCAAGTACTTCGGCGCCGACGTCCAGAAGGCGTTCGCCGCGTCGCAGAAGGCGATGGGCACCCGGCCCAAGGGGAAGTTGAGCGTCGTCACCGACCCGGGCGGCGCCGAGGTCGAGGCGTTCGGCTTGAGCTACGGGATGACGCCGGTGCCGGAGATCGAGCTGCCGGCGGGGCGGTACATGGTGCGGCTCAAGCGACCCGGCTTCGCGCCCAGCGTCGCCTTCCCCGATCTGCCGGAGAACGGCGCCGCCGAGGTCAACCTCAAGCTCCAGGGCGCGCCGCTGTACATGATCATCCGCGAGGGACTGGGCACGCTGATCACCCGGGCCAACTTCGACGCACCCAAGCTTCCGCCCACGGGCGCCGAGACCGGCAAGGACATGCAGGCCCGCTACCTCGTGCTCGCCTCGGTCACCACCGCGGGCAAGGGCAGCAAGGTCGAGCTGCAGGTGTGGAACGTCAACACCGGTGATCGCCTCAAGGGCGTGAACTTCGACGTCACCGCCGAGGGCGGCGCCTATGACACCGGGGCCGAGGCGGTCAGCGCGTGGATTTCGCACCCCGGCGGCGCGGTCGCGGCCGCCGCGGCCAAGCCTGCCCCCGCCGAAGGCTCGGAAGGCGGCGAAGCCGAAGAGGGCGTGCAACCTTCCGAGGGGGGCTCGGTGTTAACCAAGTGGTGGCTCTGGACGGCCGTCGGGGTGGTGGTGGTGGGAGCAGGTGTGACGACAGGAGCCGTCGTGGCCTCTCAACCCCATGGTCGCGGGGGGTTCAACACCGCGCTCGGCCAACCGTAGGATGGTTGCACCTTCTTCAACGGGACTAACGTTCAACCCATGACGTACCTTTCTCGCAGCGCGCTGTTCGCCTTGATCCTCCCCGCGCTCGCGTTCGCCAGTGCCCCGCCCACCGCCCGCCGGATGAGCGTGCTCCTCGTGCCGATGGACAAGGGCGCCGAGGCGCTGCAGGTGAAGCTCGAGACCTACATGCTCGAGACCCTCGGCGAGTACCAGGGCCTCACCGTCAAGCCCACCGAGGAGCTGTTCGGCAGCCCGCCCGATGAAGAAGGAGAGGCCTCGTTGAAGCGGGCCGAGGCCGGCTTCAAGGAGAGCAAGGACGCGTTTGACGCCCGCAACTACGAGGACGCCGAGCGGAAGCTGCGGGCGACGGTGAAGGAGTTCACCAAGGCGGCGAGCGCGCTCAAGTCCTGCGGGCACCTGTGCGACGCGGTGGCGATGTACGCGGCGGTGCTGCAGGCGCGCGGCGACGTCGAAGAATCGAAGCTGCAGATCGTCGACCTCCAGGCGCTCGGCCCCACCTACGAGCTCGACCGGAAGAAGTACCCCCAGGAGTTCATCTCGCTGCGCGCCACCGTCGCCACCAGCCGCAGCGCGCAGCTGCGCGGCAACGTACACCTCAAGACCAAGCCCAACGGCGCCCGCGTCTACATGGACGGCGAGTTCGCCGGCTACACCCCGCTGAAGCTCGAGACGCTGGCGATCGGCAAGCACATCCTGAGGATCAACCGCCCCGGCTTCAAGCAGTGGGGCTCGGTGATCGAGATCTCGCCCGAAGAGCTCGACATCAACCAGGAGCTCACCGCCACCGCCGGCTACAAGGCCTACGACTCGGTGCTCGACAAGCTCGCCGGAGAGGCGCTCAAGGAGAAGGGCGGCGCGACGATGTCCTCGCTGGCGAAGACGCTGAGCATCGACCGCGCCCTGGTGGGCGTGCTCAAGGAGATCAACGAGGCGGGCGGCAGCGAGCTGATCCTCGGCCTGTACGATCTGAAGAGCGGCAAGCGCCTCGCGGTGACGAAGGCCAACTTCCAGGGCGACGAGTTCGGCCAGCTCAAGAGTGAGCTCGGCCGCATGGTCAACCAGTTGATGACCGCCGCCGAGGGTGGCGGCGCCGAGACGGTCAAGTCCTCCGACCCGCTCGACACCAAGGGCGGCACCGAAGACTGGAACCAGGAGGACACCGGCGGCAAGCGGACCTCCGACGCGAAGAAGAAGAAGAAGGGCGGCGACCCGCTCGAGAAGCGCGACGGAATGGAAGACTGGTAGCCACGCATTGCGGCCGCTCGCCATCGCGGCACTCTGCACAGCGCTGGTGGCGCTGGCGATCCCGGCGCTGATTCCGGTGGCGCTCGTTCTGGGGGGGCTCGCGCTTCGCCAGTCCTCAATGCCCAATGACCGCGTCGTCTCCAAAGCCTCCCTCGCGCTCGCGCTCGTGTCCGGCCTCGGCTGGGGCGGAGCGGTGTTGTTGGCCCGCGACCGCGTCCGGCGGAGCGAAGCTTCCGCCAGCTGCATGGCTGGCCTGCAGACTCTTCTGCTCGCGCAGGATCGCTTCCGCGCCGCCCGCGGCCGGTTCGCCGACGAGTCCGAGCTCGGCCTCACGCTGCCCCCATCGGGCGCGACCTTCTTTCAGACTCCACGCGGGGCGGAGGAAGCGCGGCTGAAGACACTCGAAGTCGGAAGGGCCGGGACCTGCCCCGACTGCCGGGTTACCCTCGCGTGCAGCTCGGGCGGGCGCTGGTGGACCATCAGCTCCGCCGACCGCACCCGCGGCGGGAAATCGGTCCCGGCGGCGACGCCGGTCGAGGCCACTGACAAATAGGCAACTCAATTCGTCGGTGTGGGGGCCGCCGGAATACCGGACTGGTCCGGGTAGGACTGCCGGCGCTTGCGTCCTCACACAAAACGCAACCTACGCTCGCGGCTCATCCTTTAGACGCGGGTTGGGGGCGAGTTGGGTCTGGGGCGAGCGCAGGGAATCTGGGTCGGGCTCTGCCTTCTCGGCGGAGCCGCCTTCGGCGAGAACGCCGGGCACGTCGCCGTCGTTTCCTCGGCTCCCGGCGCGTACAACCAGGCGGCCCGGCAGGCGACGGCCCAGACGTTCTTCCAGAGTCACGCGGACGCCTACGACTTCCTCGTCGTCTTCCCCACGTTCGCGAGCAAGCCCCCTGGGAGCGTGCTCGGACCGACAACGCTCGGGCTCAACACCTTCGTCCGCAACCACGTCGAAGGCATCGGCCTGCCGCTCGGCGATGACCCCGGATTCGGTAGCGCCTCCCGGCTGAAGTCCTACGTCGATGTCTGGGCGATGGACCCAGCCTCGGCGCCGCTCTCGACCGACGACGCCACCGCCGTCGCCGCCCATGAAATCCTGCACCAATGGGCCGCCCACGTCGCCTTCAGCGACCCCCAGACCGGCCAGCCCCGCTTTGACCTCCTCGGAGCAAAGGACCTCACCGGCGCCGTGCCGTCGCACTGGAGCTTCTTCCTCTCCACCAGCGCGTCGGTGCTGTACGGCTCGGACTGGAAGCAGACCGGACCCCAGACCTTCACCTCCACCGCCTCCCGCAAGCGCTACTCGCCCCTCGACCTCTACCTGATGGGCCTGGGCACCGCGGCCGAAGTCCCACCGATGCAGTTGCTCCACCCACTCGGGCCGACCGCGGTCCAGCAGACGGACCTGCCGCCCCCGGACGGGACGATCCTCTCGGCCTCGCCCGAGACCGTCACCATTGCCCAGGTTGTTGCCGCGACCGGGACGCGCATCCCTTCCGCCCAGGACTCCCAGAAGAGCTTCCGTGCGGCCTTCGTGGTGCTGGTGCCACCGGGCGGTTCGCCCACAGCGGCGCAGGTGGCACTCGTCGACTCCGTCCGCAAGCAGCTGGCCAACAGCTTCTTCTTTCTCACCCTCGGGCGCGGCGTCCTCGAGACCGAACTGGTGGAAGTGCCCGCGGGCAGCGTCTCGGCCAACCCGTCGGTCCAGTCCGGCCTCGACTACCTGCTCGCCCAGCAGGGCATCGACGGGCTGTGGAAGGACCTGGCCGCCAGCCGCCTGAGGGACTCGGCGCTCTCCACCGAAGCCGTGTCGTTGTTCGCCAACGACGCGCGCAGCGGCCCGGCGCTCACCCGGGCCATTGCCGGGCTGTCGCAGAGCAGCACCGACGGCGTCGACGCCGCAGCCCAGCGGGCGCTCGGCCTGGCCGCCGCGCACGCACCGCTCTCTTCGGTGCGCGGCGCGCTCGACGGCTTCGTGGACCGAACGGGCCTCAACGCGGACAACGGGTACGCCTATTCGCGTGGCTATGGCTCGACATCCATCGACACCGTGCTGGCGATGGAGGCGGTGCTTGCCGGCGGCGGAACGACGTCCCAGCTCGGCCCGCAGCTGACGTTCCTGCTCGGCGCGAGAAACTCCGACGGCGGGTGGCCTTTCGTGCCGGGCGGCCCGAGCCGGCTCGAGCCCACCGGACGGGCGCTGGCGCTGCTCTTCCGGTTTGCCCATACGGCTGAGGTGTCGCTCGCGGCGCAGGCCGGCCTCGCGTTCGTCCAGGCGCGCAGGCAGGTGGATGGCCTGTTCCTCGACGAAGGCGGAGGGCCGCTGGGGACGCTCTTCGCCGTCAACGCGCTGGCGGCGTGGAGCCAACTCACCACGTCGGACGCAGTCGCCATCTCCTCAGCGCTGCTCGCTCGGCAGCAGCTCGACGGCAGCTGGGGAGGCACTTCCCATGAGACGGCCGCGACGCTGATGGTGCTGAGGCAGTTGCTGACGCCGAACCTGTCACTGGTGGCGTCCGACGTCTTGATGCCGCGCGGTACTGCGGTCGACGGGGAAGAGGTGGTGGCCCAGGTGACGGTTCGCAACACCGGCCACGCACCCGCGGGCAGCTTCCTCGTCCGCGGGTTCGACGCCAACGGAGCGCCCTTCGGTGCAGGGGTAACCGTGACGGGGGTGGCCGAGGGTGGCGCCCTCACTGTCAGCCTGCCGCTCGACACCACCGGGCACAGCGGCTCGAGTCAGCTGTTCATCGTCGCCGACGCCGCGGGAGCGGTCGACGAGCTGCGGGAAGACGACAACCGGGTTGCCGTCTCCCTCGCAGTTTCAGCCGCACCAACGGGCCCCGAGTTGGTGCTAACCGGCGCCTCGGTTCAATTCGCGCCGGCATCGGTGACGGGCTTTCCGGCGCAGCTGAACGTCTCGGTCGAGGTCAAGAACCTCGGAAAGAGCCCGGTCGCCCTCACCCAGCTGTCGGCCACCGCCAATGACATCACGACGCTCGTCAGCTTCAGCGTGGGCAGCCAATCGAGTCGCATCGTCACGGTCCCGGTGAGCATCAGCGCCACCTCGGGGAGTTCGATTCCAGTGACCCTGGTTGTTGATCCCGGCAACCTCGTCGCGGAGGGAGACGAAACCAACAACCAGCTGGTGGCGTCCGTCCCGGTGCAGGCCAGCGTCGACCTGGCGGTGACGGCGCTCTCCCTGAGCAGCTCGAGCGCCACCCAGGGTCAGCCGGTGTCCGTCACGTACACGGTAGCCAACCTCGGCACCGCGGCCGCGACCGACGGCACTGTAGAGGTCTCTGTCCGGCAGGGCAGTACGGTCCTCTCTTCTCGGACGACGGCGGCACAACTTGCAGGCGGCGCGTCCCAGACGGGCGTCGCCACCGTCTCGACGGCAGCGGCGGGGGCGCTGTCGGTGCGGGTGGAAGCACGGACGACCGGCGACAACGCCGTCGGCAACAACGTTCAGAGCGCAGCACTGACCGTAGTCGCCTCTCCGCTGGCAAACCTCCGCGTGGCGCCCGGTGCAATCGCGACAGTTCCGGCGGCGCCGCTGGTGGGGCAACCGGTCGACATCGCCACCACCGTCACCAACTCGGGCAACTCGGCGACGCCTCCGACGACCCTTGAGCTCTACCTCGGCCCGCCCGGCGCGGGCGGCGTCCGGATTGCCCGCCAGACGGTGGCCGGCCTGGCGGCGGGCGCAAGCCTCGCGGTGCACAGCTCCTTCACGCCGACGAGCGCAACCGCCACCACCCTGGTGTCGAAGGTGGACGCTGACGACGCGGTCCAGGAGTACGACGAGACCGACAACTTCACTGTCGTTGCCTTTGACCCGCTGTCGCAGCCGGACCTGGTGCTGACCGCCGGAGACGTTCAGCCTGCGTCCACCTCGCCGATTGCCGGCACCACGATTTCAGTTGTTGTCTCGGTGTTCAACGCAGGCGAACAGGCCGCACCCAACGTGCTCGTCGAGCTCTTCCTCGGCGCCCCGGAGTCCGGCGGCACGTTGATTGGAAGCCAGACGCTGGCCAGCGTCGGGCCCGAGTCGCGCGTGAATGCGTCGGTGGGCTGGTCGACCCAGGGGCTGGCTGGGCCGCAGCTGCTGGTGGCGCGGGTCACCCTGCCGCAACCGGGCATCGAGTCACGCACCGACAACAACCGGGCCCAGAAGACGGTGACGGTCCAGTCCGGAAACCTGTCGCTGTCCGAATCGCACTTCTCGCCGAATGGCGACGGCGTGAAGGACCTGACGCAGGTTTCCTTCAGCCTCGCCCAGGCGGCGCCGGTGACGGTGCGCATCTTCGGCCCGGAAACGACTGCGGTCCGCACCTTGACGGCCGCCCCTTCGACGAATGGAACTGTCCCTTGGGACGGGCGCGACGACACCGGACTGCGCGTCGAGGATGGCCCGTACCAACTGCGTGTCTACTCCGGAGCCTCGACGTCGGAAGCGCTGCTCGGGTCGCTGCTGGCAACCGTCGACACCAACCACTCGAAGCTGGAGGACGCCTTCGGCACCCCGGCGCTGGCAATGGACGCGTTTCCGGCGCTCTACACCCCGTTCAACCTGCGCCAGAGCGCTCCGATGCCGGACGACAGTGGGCTCGTCGTCTTCGTCTCGAACGCGTCGTTCTGCGGCATCTACCTGCTACCCGCGACCGGCGACGCGCCGGTGCTGCTCAGCCCACCGGGCTTCAGCTGCACTCAGTTGAAGAACCCGAGCGTCGTCAGCCTGTCGGTCTCCCCTGACGGCTCTGAGATTCTCTACACCGCTGGCACCGGTACCAGCAGCTGCAACTGTGCCGAGATTCGGGCCCTCAACCGCGCGACCCAGGCCATCCGGACAGTGGTTCCGCTGACGCCCGGCGGGGCGGTCCTCTCGAACGACGTGCTGCCGCTGTACTCCCCCAGTGGCAGCGACATTCTCTTCAGCAGCCGCCTCGGCGCGGCGTACCAGTTGGAATTGATCCACGCCGACGGCTCCAACCGCCGGGTTCTGGCGACGCCGTTCTCTCCGACGCAGGGGCTGTTCTCTCCGGACGGAGCGCTCGTCTCCTTCGTCGAGGGCGGCACGGCGCTCGACGTCGTCCCGGCCGCAGGCGGCGGCCCGAGCGTGCTGCTCGCGCTCGGCGGAACCACGGTGCCGCGGTACTGGCTGGCCAACAGCACCGAGTTCATCTTCTCGGACCTCTCGACCGGCGACGTGAAGGCAATCGACGCCGTCAGCCACCTGACCCGAACTGTCTTCGCGGGCAACCCCAACCTCTTCGTCACCAACCCCCGCGGAAACGCAGGCCTGCTGCAGGGGCCGAACTACGCGTGCACCGGTCCCGCCAACGAGCAGACCTGCAGCCTGGATTTGCTCGTCAGCTCTCCGCTGGGGACCCCTGCCCGGCCCGCACTCGTCGGATTGCGGCCGGAGAGCAGCTTTGACCTGACGACCACCAGGTGGTGGCCGCAGGGGAGCGAAGTCTCCTTCCGGACGCCCTTCTTCGGCGGGCTGTCGTCTCTGTCCAACCTCACCAATCGCTTCATCCCCACCCGCACCGGGGGCACGTTCTCGCTGCGCGGCACCGAAGCCGACCTCAACTTCGACGAGTTCGAAGTGGCGGTCCGCAAGCAGGGGGCCACAGCTTTCACGGTCGTGTCGCGTTCGCCCAACAGCAGTACCAACGCCACCTTCGCCCAGTGGAGCCCGTCAACGCCGGGCATCTATGACTTGCAGGTGACCGCCACCGACCTCGCGGGCAACCAACTCGCCAAGACGACCAAGGTCGCCTGGGCCACCAGCCCGGTCGTGTCGGGCTTCACCCTGGCGCCCGAGTTCATCTCTCCGAATGGAGACGGCGTTCAGGATGTTGCGACCCTGGCCTACACGGTAGCGGCCCCGGTTACGGTCAACGTCACTGTCAAAGATTCCACCGGAGGCACCCAGCGGGTGCTGTTCGCGACCCACCTGGCGACGGGGGACTTCTCCCAGGACTGGGATGGCACCAACCAGTCGGGGTTTCCGGTGACCGATGGCGTCTACACGTTGAATTCGGAGGGCGCGGTGTTCCCGGTGACGGTCGACGCGACGCCGCCCACCGCGGCATTTGCCTTCGACGTGGACGCCGGAAGCTCGGACACCGCCTTCGGATGGGTGCGGCGGCCGGCGGCGCCGGACACCTCGCCGAAACCCAGCTTTGCGGTCATCATGAACGTGGCGCAGACGGTCCGCGTCGACGACGCCAACCTCGTTGGCTGGTCATTGGAACGCAGCGCTTTCGGCTCAGCGACCGGCTTTGCGGAGGTGGCGGCATCGACGCCTGCGACGCTCGGCGGCGTCACCTTCAGCGAGGACCTGGGCCAGGCACGCGGAAGGTTCGTGCGCCTTCGGGCGCGCGACAAGGCAGGCAACGTCACGGTGACAGCTGCGCGGCGGCCCGCGGAGAAGGTCTTCGTCACCGAAGCGGGGGCAGCCAGCCTACTGATTCAGAACGTCGAGTGGCTTGCGGATGCGGACATCGACGGGGCCGGCAGATCCACCCTCTTCACCACGGACTTCTTGGTCGGCCCAATGGCCTTCGCTCTCGTCGATTCACTGTCTGAGGCCATCACCTCGGTGTCGATTGACGTCGTGAGCCCGTCAGGCCTGGTTTCTCCTCCGGCCTCCGGCACCCGAATCGTTACCTGGGACGCCAGCCTGCTGAACTTCACCGCGGACCAGCTCGGCAGGCTCTCGCAGGCCACGCTGCCTGTCGCGCTGAACGTCGTCGCGATGACCGCTTCGGGCCGGGTGTTTACGGTCCCCGTCAGCTTCGTCCTCAGCGGCAGCATGAAGGACGTTCCGTGCGTGCGCCCACCATCCGCGTCCGGCGGTCCTGTGGTCTTCGCTCCGCTGGCCGACCCGCCGAGCGCTGCATTTGCCTCAGTCAGTTTCGTCCGGGTCTCGGACAACGTCGAAGAGCGAACGACCACCTTCGTCAACAGCCAGGCCGACGCGACTGGCCTCGCGTCATGCGCCTACCGCCTCGACTACGGACCTCCCAACCCCTTTGGGGGCTCACGACCCAGCTCCTTCATGAACTTCTGCGGGGTCTTTGCTTCCAGCATTCTTTCCGGGAACTCGGTGACCGTCTCGCTGCATGAATCCTATCCGGGAGCGATCAACGTGTCGGCCTGGCACGTCCGTAACGGGCGACAGCTGGGCTCGACCGGTTTCTTCGACGGCAGCACGACCCTGACGATGCCCCTGGTCGCGCAGGACGCCTGCCTTCCCTTCGAGCTGCGCTACGTCGCCACTCTCGCCGACGGGTCGACTGTCGAGATTGGTGAACAACCCGGGTTCTGCCCGAGCAACGCCCCCCCAGCGCCCGTCGTTCCCTGCACCGGGTTTGCGCTCGGACTGCCTGTTCGTGACGGAGTTGGCCCACTTTGTTCAGTCCACGTGCCGGTCTGGACTGTTCCGGTCAGCAGCGCCCTGCCCATCAGCAACTTGGCCGCTGAGGTCTTCCCGCTGCCTGGCCAGCCGCGAACCGCGGTGCCCGCGACCCTGTCGGCCCAGGGCACCAGCGGCGGCATCTCGGTCGACACCAGCGGTTTGACTGAAGGCTCCTTCCTTGTTGCTGCCACCGCCCACGACGCGTTCGACGCGGGTGTCAGTGCCACGCTTGATCCGGGCCGAGCAATCATCGTGGACCGTACGCCCCCGGTTGTGTTGCTTACGCAGCCCACGGGGGGCACCGTCTGTGCCGTGCCCGTGCCGGTGCAAGACGGAACCGAGCTGCACGTGCTCGAGGTGCGCGGCTCGATTGCTGACGCGCATCCGGAAGCCTTCGGGCTCTACCTGCGCAGCGGGCCAGCGGTCGGGTTTTCCCTGGTGGGCAGTGCGGCGCCCCTTTCCACGCCCGGGCGAAGCGGGTTGTTGGGCTCGATTGACGTCAGCAACGTCGGCGCCGGGGACTACGACTTGCTGGTCGCTGCCACCGACATCAGCGGCACGTCGAGCTGCAGCGTCCCCGCTACCTTCCACTTCGAGCCCCCTGTCACCGCGCAGCAACTGTTTGCGACGCCGCAGCTGTCACCGGGCACAGCCGACATCCACTTCACCTTGAGTCGCGCCAGCGGAGTGACGCTCAGCCTAGAGAGCGGGACGACTTCCCTGGGCACCATGGCCCAGGCGAGCTTCGCTGCCGGCGCGAGCTTCTTCACCTGGCCCGGCAGCGTCAGCGGGACGCCCGTCGCCGACGGCGACTACCGCCTGCGCCTGCGAGCCGTGGACCCGTGCGGCGACAGCGCTGAGCTGACGGCCCCGGTGACGCTGGACCGGACGGCGCCGGTCGCTCGGATCGACACCCCGGCGGACGGCAGCGCCGTCGGGGCTTCGGTGCAGATTCTGGGCGAGGCCAGCGACGTGCACCTGTCGGCCTTCGAGCTCGCCTGGGGGGCTGGCGTGGCGCCGGGGCTCTTCACGGCGTTTGCGACGGGCACGGCCTCATTGACCGGGAGCCTTGGGACGCTGTCGATGCAGTCGCTGCCCGCGGGAACCAACAGCCTACGGCTCACTGCGACTGACGCGCTCGGACATCAGACGATCGCCTTCTCCACCTTCGTCGTCCCGTCCCCCCAGCTGATCAGCGGCCTGTCCGCGGCGCCGACCCTCCTCTCT
>JAYVRT010000718.1:0-4365 GCA_043776025.1 Archangiaceae bacterium
CGCGGCGCCCTGGGAGCGGCGATTCTTCCTCGGCATGCTCGCGACCAGCGTCGTCTGGGGCTCGGGGTCGGTCGTCCTCACCCGGCCGTCGAACATGACGCTCCAGCTGGGCATCACCGCCACCGTGGTTTGCCTCGCCGCCGCGATCGCCGCTACCACGATGGCGAACCGCAAGGCGATCTTCATCATCCTCGCCGTGGGTGTCCCCTACACCGTCGTCTTCGCCTGGCAGGGCACCGCGTCGCACGGCGCGATCGCCGGGCTGATCGTGGTCGCGGTGATCGGCGCCTCGCTGCTCGCGGTTAACAACGCGCGCATGCTGGAGGAGCTCGTCTCCCTTCGGCTCGAGGTGGACGCCCAGCGCGAGACGGCCGAGCGCGCCAACCTCGCCAAGTCGAGGTTCCTCGCTGCCGCGAGCCACGATCTGCGTCAGCCGCTGCACGCGATGACGCTGCTCACCGATGCGCTCGAGGGGCGCCTCGCCGATGCGGGCGATCGCCGGACGCTCGCCAGCCTCCAGGACTCCCTGGCGGCGATGCGCGAGCTGTTCAACGCCCTGCTCGATCGGTCTCGCCTCGATGCCGGCGTGGTCGAGCCCCAGGTCAGGGACTTCGCGATCGCCCCACTGATCGAACGGCTGCAGCAGGCGTGCGAGCCCCAGGCGAAGCAGAAGGGCCTGGCGTGGCGGTGTGCTCCGACGGCGATGATCGTCCACAGCGATCCGGCGCTGCTGGAGAACATCCTGCGCAACCTGATCCTCAACGCCATTCGCTACACGCGAAGCGGCCACGTCGCGCTGTCCTGCAGCGAGGTCGGCGGCCAGGTGCGGATCGAGGTCGAAGACTCGGGCATCGGGATCTCCCCCGAAAACCAGCGGGAGCTCTTTCGCCCGTTTCATCAGCTCGAGGGCCCGGAGCGCGCCGACGGGGCCGGCCTCGGCCTGGGCCTGGCGAACGTCGACGGCCTGGCGAAGCTGCTCGGTCACCCGGTCGAGGTCCGCTCGGTGTTGGGGGCGGGCTCCACCTTCACCGTGATCGTGCCCCAAGGCTCTGCCCAGCCGGAGCCAGAGGTCGACGCCGTCGCCGGTGTGGGGCCACAGGTCGAACTCACCGGGATGAGGGTGTTGGTGATCGACGATCAGCCCGCCGCGCGCGAGGGGATGAAGACCCTGCTCGAGCGGTGGGGCTGCGAGGTCACGGTCGCGGACTGCGTAGACGCAGCGGTGGCGGCGGTCGCGGACGCGTCCGCCCGCGTCGAGGTGATCATCGCCGACCACCGTCTGCGCGAGGGTCAAACCGGCAGGGCGGCGATTGATCGGCTGCGCCGCGACTGCGGTCGCGCGATCCCGGCGCTGATCGTCACCGGGGACACCGCGCCCGATCGACTGCGAGAGGCCGGAGCCAGCAGCGATCCGCTGATGCACAAGCCGGTATCGCCAGCGCGGCTGCGGGCCTACCTGCGCGCGGTGCGGCGCGCCCAGCCGGTCAGCTGAGCACCGACGCTCACCACTTCCACATCGAGGTGTGGCAGTCCGCGCAGTCGCGCGCGCCGAAACGGTGTTCGTCGGGGAGGCGCGCCTTCACCCCCGCGGCTTTGGCGGCGTGGCAATCCCAGCAGTCATCGACCAACCCCACCCAGCGCTGCGCGGTGTGACACTGGGTGCAGGGAGTCGTGAAGTGCTTGCCCCGCAGCGGCCAGCCGGTGCGATCGTGATCGAAGCGCACCAGCCGGAAGCGATCCGGCAGGTGGCACTCCTCGCAGTCCTGCCCCAGCTGCCCGCTGTGGACATCGGCGTGGCAGTCGCCGCAGCGAGGAGAGGGCGGCGGACCCGCGGCCTTGTGGCAAGCGCCGCAGCCCAGCGTCAGGTGCCGGCGCTCGAGGGAGAAGCCGGTCTTCTGGTGATCGAACACCATCCCCCGCGCCCTGGAGAACGGCCCCTTCTCTACGTCGTGGCAGGTGGCGCAGTCGGCGCCGAGCTCGGGCCCATGCTGGGCCTGGTGACAGGTGGTGCAGGCCGTCGGAGTCTGGCTCTGCGCCATCGCCTTGCCGCGCTTGCCGTCGTGACACCCGGCGCAAGCGACCTTTCCGTGCCCGCCCTTGAGCGCGAAGCCGGTCAGAGCGTGGTCGAACCCGGTCACCGGCTTGAAGGCCGCGGTGGTGTGGCACTTCTCGCAAGCCGTGCCGAGGGTCCCGCCGTGGCGGTCGACGTGGCAGCCGGAGCACTCCCTCGGCTCGTCGTTGAGCTTTTGCCCCGAGTGACACCGCTTGCACCCGGTCGTGGTGTGCTTTCCGGTGAGGGGGAAAGAGGTCAACGCGTGCCGCTCGACGGTGAACGTCGCCGGCTTCCATGCGTCGTTGGTGTGGCACGCCGAGCACTCGCCCTGCGCCGCCGTCGAGCCCTGGTGGACGTCTTCGTGGCAATGGCTGCAGACCGCGGCCCCGGTGTGCGGCGCCGCGCTGAAGAGCATCGCGTCGTTGTTCGGCGCCCACGCCAGCGCGCCCCGCAGCAGCATCCACTCGGCCTTCTTCGGCGGCGCGGCCGGGTTGGGGTAGCCGCGCGTCTTCTCCTCGTGGCAGTCCTTGCAGCCGACCTTTGAGTGCTTGCCGATCAACGGGAAGCCGGTCGAGGCGTGATCGAAGCGGGTGTGGTCGAACCCATCGACCGCGTGGCACTTCGCGCAGGGCCCGAAGTCGCCGTGCGCCTTGTCGCCCTGCTTCTGGTGGCAGCTCTCGCACTGCTGTGGCACCCCACGGAACTTCTGGTTCGGCCCCGTGGCCAGGTGGCAGTTCTCACAGGCGACCTTGAGGTGCTCGCCAGCGAGCTTGAACTTCGCGCGCTTGTTGTGATCGAACTGGTTCTTCTTCCACGACACCGCGCTGTGGCAAAGGCTGCACTCGCCGAGCGACTCGTGCTTGCGCTCCTTCTCGTGGCAGCCGCTGCAGAGCGTCGGGGTCTTGGTGAAGTTCCAGTCCTGGTGGCAGCCGAGGCAGCCGACGGTCTGGTGCTTCTGCGGGAGCTGACAGGTGCAGAAGTTGTGGTCGAACTTCGCCGGCTTCCATCCCTGCACCGCGTGGCAGCTGTCGCAAGCGGCGGTCGTCCCCCCGTGCGCCTGCTCGTGGCAGGCCGTGCAGGGCACGCTCGCGGCGAGGTTCTTCCCCTTCGAGTGACAGTCGTTGCACTTGGCCTTCGCGTGGCCGCCCTCCATCGACAGCTTGTGCTCAGCGGCCAGATGGAGCGCCGGCTTCCAGGCCTGTGACTTGTGACAGCTGTTGCAGCTGACCCCGAGCGCGCCCTGGTGGGGATCTTTGTGGCACCCGGCGCAGGAATTCCCCAGCTGGGTGATCGGCTTGTCGTGGCACTTCGCGCAGGGGACCTTCTGGTGCGCCCCGACCAGCGCCATCCCCGCGAGCGCGTGATCGAACGACGCCCGCGCCGGCGCCTTCGTCAGGTCCGCGGTCGCGCCCTTGTGCTCGCCGTGGCAGGCGACGCACTTCTGGGTGGAGACCGCCGCGTGGAACTTCTTCAACTCGGTGTGGCAGGTGAGGCACTTCTCGTTCGGCAGCCCCTTGAAGGGCATGTGGCAGGCGTCGCAGTTGCCCTCGACCTTTTCGTGCGCCTTGCTCGTCGGGCCAGGAGCGGTCGACGCGCGCAAGCCGAGCCCGGCGCTGACGACGAGCAGCGTGAGCGTCAGCGTCCTCACCACTCCTTCTCCAGTCTCGCGCCGAGCTGCACGAAGAAGCGGCGCTCGCGGCCGTCGGTGAGGCTCTGCTCGAAGTCGAGCCCGGCGAACCAGAGGTCCGAGGCGTAGAACGCGCGGAGGAAGGCGATCCGCTCGGCGCCGAGCACAAAGGGACTCAAGTCCACCGGCTTGTCGGGGGCGTCGTTGTAGGGCGTGTAGATCCGGCCGGAGAGGGGCATCGCGCTGCGCTGGACGCTGCTCGCTCCGACGGCGAGGTCGAGCCCGCTCCAGCGCCAGCCGACCGACGCCGAGCCATAGAGCCGATCGGCCGGAGGGACGAGGGTGCCGCGCTGCACCATCTTCTCGAAGGCGACGCTCCCGCGCAGGTACACCCCGCGGGACCAGGCGGGGCTGAGGTCGGCGTTTCCTCCGACTCTCCATTCGTGCCAGTCGGGTCGAACGCGCACCCGGACCTCGGGCCCGAGCCAGCCGAGCTCGAACGGCCGCCAGCGCACCCGCACCCGGTTGTCGATGAACTGGGGGATGAAGCCCACGCGGGTGACAGCGTCGTCCGGGAGGAGCTTGATGCCTTCGCGGTACAGCTCGGCCTGCTGGAAGTGGAAGTCGTAGGCGACGCGCAGGCTCTTGATCGGCCGCAGCTCGACGAAGGCGACGGCGTAGAAGA
>JAYVRT010000719.1:0-4361 GCA_043776025.1 Archangiaceae bacterium
CCGCCTTCAGCGTCACCCAGGGAAGCCCAGTGCGGATGAACTTGAAGAACGGCGCGTTGAGCGCGTCGCCCTCGGCCCGTAGCACGTGGGGCACCACCGTCACCCCAGCCCGCTTGAGCCGCCGCACGCCCTTGCCGTTCACCAGCGGGTTCGGATCCGGCGAGGCGAACACCACCCGCTTGACCCCGGCGGAGAGGATCGCCTCGGTGCAGGGCGGCGTTCGGCCGTAATGGTTGCAGGGCTCGAGGGTGGTGAACAGCTCCGCCCCCTTCGCCCGCGGCCCGGCGTCGGCGAGCGCACGGATCTCGGCGTGCGGACCTCCGGCCGGCGCGGTGAAGCCCCGGCCGACGATCTTCCCCCCTTGGACCACCAGCGCCCCGACGCTGGGGTTGGGGTGGGTGCGGCCGATGCCCTGGCGCGCCTGCTCGAGCGCCTGCCGCATCAGCGCCTCGTCGCGGCTCACTTGCGGACCTTCTTCAGGCGCTCCTGACCCTCGAGGATCTCCTTCAGCTCGTCCATGAACTCCGCGATGTCGCGGAAGCTGCGGTACACCGAGGCGAAGCGCACGTAGGCGACCTCGTCGAGCGCCGGCAGCCGGCGCATCACCTCTTCGCCGATCATCGTCGAGGGGATCTCTTTCTCGCCGCTCTCCTGCAGCTTGCGCTCGATCGCGGTGATGATCTCCTCGAGCTGCTCGACCGACACCGGGCGCTTCTCGCAGGCCTTCTTCAGGCCCATCAGCAGCTTGTCGCGATCGAAGGGCTCGCGGCGGCCGTCCTTCTTGATCACCAGCGGGTTGAGCTCGTCCACCCGCTCGTAGGTGGTGAAGCGGCGCTTGCACGCCTCGCACTCCCGGCGCCGGCGAATGACCGCGCCCTCGTTGGAGTCCCGCGAGTCGAGCACGCGGGTGTCGTCGGTGGTGCAGAACGGACAGCGCATCTACTTGAGCCGGGATTGGTAGAGCGGAAAGCCGCTCGACAGCTCTTTGACTTTGCCCTTCACCTTCGCCAACGCCGCTTCATCGCCGGGATGATCGAGCGCCTGCCCGATCAGCTTCGCCACTTCGGCCATCTGCGCCTCCTTCATCCCCCGGGTGGTGATCGCTGGGGTGCCGACACGGATCCCCGAGCTCACCGTCGGCTTCTCCGGGTCGAAGGGGATCTGGTTCTTGTTCACCGTGATCCCCGCTTTGCCCAGCACCTCTTCGGCCACCTTGCCGGTGATCTTCTTCGGCCGCAGGTCGACGAGCATCAGGTGGTTGTCGGTGCCGCCGGAGCACAGCCGCAAACCCTGGCTCTTCAGCCCCTCGGCCAACGCCTGCGCGTTCTTCACGATCTGCTGCTGGTACGCCTTGAACTCCGGCCGGAGCGCCTCGCCGAACGCCACCGCCTTCGCCGCGATCACGTGCATCAGCGGGCCGCCCTGGATTCCGGGGAAGATCTGGCTGTTGACCGGCTTGGCGAGCGCCTCCTTCATCAGGATCATCCCGCCGCGCGGCCCCCGAAGGGTCTTGTGGGTGGTGGTGGTGACCACGTCCGCCATCGGCACCGGAGAGGGGTGTACCCCCGCCGCCACCAGGCCGGCGATGTGCGCCATGTCGACCACCATCGCCGCGCCCACCGAGGAGGCGATCTCCCGGAACTTCACGAAGTCCAGCACCCTGGGATAGGCCGAGGCGCCGACGACGAGGATCTTCGGCTTGTGCTCCTTCGCCAGCGCCGCTGCCTGCGCGTAGTCGATGGTCTCGGTCTCGCGGTGCAGCCCGTAGTGCACTGCCTTGTAGAGGCGGCCGCTGAAGTTGAACGCGGCGCCGTGGGTGAGGTGCCCGCCGGCGTTGAGATCGAGCGCGAGCATCGTCTCGCCCGGCTTCATCAGCGCCATGAAGACCGCCATGTTCGCCTGGCTGCCGGAGTGCGCCTGGACATTGGCGGCGTCGGCGCCGAACAGCTGGATCGCGCGATCGATCGCCAGCTGCTCGACCTTGTCGACCTCTTCGCAGCCACCGTAGTAGCGCTTGCCGGGGTAGCCCTCGGCATACTTGTTGGTGAGCACGCTGCCGGCCGCTTCGAGCACCGCCGGGCTGACGAAGTTCTCGCTCGCGATCAGCTCGAGCCCTTCTTCCTGCCGCGACGTCTCGGCCCGAACCAGGTTCCAGATCGCGGGATCGACGTCCTTCAGCGTTGCGGTGTTCTCCATGGCGGTCAGCTACCCCACGTGGGGCTCAAGCCGCAACGCCAGAAGTCACGGGAGCGCCCAGGCGTTCGCCTCGAGCTCGGTCGGCGCCCCGTTGTATTTGCCCAGCTCGAGCACCCAGCGCAACTGCGACAGCCCATCGCCACCCTTGGCGCAGATCGCCTCGCGCAGCTTGAGGTAGGTCTCTTGATCGGTGGCCTGCTTCGGCACCCGCACCATCCCTAAGTTCTTCGCGCCCTCGGGCACGTCCGTCGCGGCGGCGTAGTCGTGGACGCTGCACTCCTTGTCCACGTAGTAGGTCTTCTCGCCCTCTTCCGGCCGGGTCTGGGCGATCACCGTGGTGCGGCAGCCGGCGAGCAGCACCACCCCCAGCAGCGGCAGCAGCTGCTTCACGTGCGCTCCTGGGCGATCACCTTCTCGACACGCTTGGAGTGGCGGCCTCCCTCGAACGGCGTCTTGAGGAAGTCCGCGAGGATCGAACGCGCGAGGCCGCCGCCGGTGACCCGCTCACCCAGGCAGAGCACGTTGGCGTCGTTGTGGCCCCGCGCCGCCCGGGCCTCGAACTCGGTGTGACAGACCGCGGCGCGGACTCCTTTGAACTTGTTCGCGCTGATGCTCATCCCGATGCCGGTGCCGCAGACGAGGACGCCCAGCGTCGCTCGCCCCGACATCAGCTCTGCCGCGACCTTCGCCGCGTAGTCGGGGTAGTCCACCGAGGGGGTGCCGCTGGGCGCGCCGAGATCGTCGAAGGCGATCTTCTGCTCGGCCAGCGCCGAGACCAGCTCGGTCTTCAGGGCGAACCCGGCGTGGTCGGAGGCGATCGCGACCCGCATCGGCGCCTACTTCTGGTACCGCTTCAGAGCGAGGACGGCGTTGGTGCCGCCGAAGCCGAAGGAGTTGCTCAGCGCGACGTTGACCCGCACCTCGCGCGCCTGGTTGGGCACGTAGTCGAGGTCGCACTCCGGATCAGGCGTGGTGTAGTTGATCGTCGGGGGGATCACCCCACGGGACAGCGCGAGCGCGGAGATCACCGCCTCCGCTCCACCCGCCGCGCCGAGCATGTGCCCGGTCATCGACTTGGTCGAGCTGACCATCAGCTTCTTCGCGTGCTCGCCAAAGACCGTCTTGATCGCCTTGGTCTCGTTGGCGTCGTTGAACGGGGTCGAGGTGCCGTGGGCGTTGATGTAGCCGACGTCCTCGGGGTTGAGGCCCGCGCTCTTCAGCGCGACCTTGATGCACCGCACCGCGCCTTCACCGCCGGGCGCCGGCTGCGTCTCGTGATAGGCGTCAGAGTTGGCGCCGTAGCCGATGATCTCCGCGATGATGTTTGCACCGCGCTTCTTCGCGTGCTCCAGCTCTTCGAGCACCACGATCCCCGCGCCCTCGCCCATCACGAAGCCGTCGCGATCCTTGTCGAAGGGGCGGCTCGCCGTCTCGGGCGAGTCGACCCGGGTAGAGAGCGCGCGCATCGACTCGAACCCGCCGATGCCCATCCCGGTGATCGCCGCCTCGGAGCCGCCGGCGATCATCGCGTCGGTCTCTCCGAACTTGATCGACTTGTACGCCTCGCCGATGGCGTGGGCGCTGGTGCTGCACGCAGACACCGGAGACCAGTTCGGCCCCTTGGCGTTGTGCTTCATGCTGATCCGCCCAGGCGCCATGTTGACGATCATCTGGAGGATGAAGAACGGTGACAGCCGGTCGTAGCCCTTGGTCAACGCCTTCGCGTGGCTCTCTTCGAAGCTCGCGAGCCCGCCGATGCCGCTGCCGACCACCACCCCGACCATCTGTGGGTCGTAGGCGTGGGCCGCGTCCCCGCCGATCGCGATCCCCGCGTCCTTGATCGCCATATCCGCCGCCACCAGCGCGTACTGGCAAAACAGGTCCATGCGCCTGGCCTCTTTGTGGTCCAGGTGCTCGGTCGAGACGAAGTCCTTCACCTCGCCGGCGAAGTTGACGGTGAGCTTGCCGCCATCGAAGCGCGTGATCTTCGCCACGCCCGACTTACCGGCGAGCAGGGCTTGCCAGTTCTTCTCGGTGCCGGTGCCGAGCGCAGTGATGAGCCCGGTACCGGTGATGACGACTCGGCGAGACATTGAAGCCTCTTACTTCTTGTGGGTGTTGATGTAGTTGATCGCGTCCCCGACCGACTTGATGTTCTCGGCCTC
>JAYVRT010000720.1:0-15828 GCA_043776025.1 Archangiaceae bacterium
CACCACATTCAACGGCTGATGGTGCTCTGCAACTACGCGACGCTCGCCGGGCTCGACCCGCGCGAGGTGTCCCACTGGTTCTGGGCGGCGTTCGTCGACGCCTACGAGTGGGTCGAGCTGCCCAACGTCATCGGGATGGGGCTGTTCGCGACGTCGGCCTTCACCTCGAAGCCCTACGTCGCCAGCGCCGCGTACCTCAAGCGTCAGTCAGGCCTCTCGGCGAAAGGCCGCGGGCCGACCAGCGCCCGGCACGAGGCCCCGTGTGCGCGCTGCGTATTCGACCCTGATCTGCGCGCAGGTCCAACGGCCTGCCCGATCAACGCGCTCTACTGGAACTTCCTCGCACAACACCGTGAGCGCCTCGCCGTTAACGTGCGGATGCGCCCGCTCCTCTCGACCCTCGACCGGTTCGGCGCCGAGCGCGTCGAAGAAATTCGTCGGACCGCGGCAGCCCACCTCTCGGCCCTGCGTCCGCTCGAGCCGGGCTGGCCCGTACTCGACGACGAGGGCTAGCCCGCCGGGTCAGGCGCTCGCGGACAGAGCGCGACCAGCCGCGAGGTCGGCCTGCAGCTGCTCCATCAGTTGGCTGACTTCCGTGCGCGGGACTTTCGCGCCCGGGCCGCGCTGTTCGATCGCCGTGAGCGCCTGGTGGGCCAGCCGAGCGGGCAGGGCGGTGAAAGCAATGAAGCCCTGAGGCGCGTTCGCCTGCTGCAGCGCCGCGATGTACTCGAACGATTGCTCGAGGTCCTTCCGCGCCAGCGCGAACACTTCGGCGCGTGGCACCTTCGGCGGCAGGTACACCCGCCCGTCGCGCGCATCGTCGCCGGCGTCTTTGAGGATGTTCACCAGCTGCAGCGCTTCACCGAACGCCGCCATGTTCCGCTGCAGCGTCGGGGCCACCGTCTGCAGCGCGGGCGCGTCGTGAAGGAAGCAGTCGGTGAGCAGCTCTCCGACGATTCCCGCGACGATGTAGCAGTAGTCCTGAAGCTCTCGGACCGAGGCCAGCCGCAGGTTGCCCACTTCGTCCGCGCGGCCGACGACCGCCGCCATGCCTTCGGCGGTGCGCACGGTGTGACGAATCAGGATCTGCCGGAGCCCCGGCGCCATCGTCGCCAGCTCCGCCACCACCGCCACCGTCTGCTGCAGCAGCTCGAGGTAACCCGCGTGGGTGCACGGCGGCTTCGAGAGCCAACGCCGCACCGCCGCGTCGAGGCCCTCGGCGCCCGGCTGCTGAATCAGCGCGGCGAACTCGCGCAGCGCGGCGATCCGCTCCGAGCGCGGCCAGGCCGTCGCGTCCTCGAAGGTGTCGGCGATGCGGAACAGCAGGTACGCCACCGAGACCGCGCGGCGCGTCGGCTCGGGCAACAGCGGAATCGCGAGCGCGAACGTGCGCGAAGTCTTCGCCAGCAAGTCGTCGAGGTCGGCGGCCATGGTGGCTGCGACTAACACGACTCAGCAGCGTGGCTACAGCAGCCTTGGCTGACGATTGTCACCCTGTGGCTGACGATTGTCAGACGCGTCGCCGCGGCTTCTCCTCAGCGAAGCGGGTGCGGTAGACGCTCCGCGATGCTCGCCACCGAGGTCGTCGTCGTCGGAGGAGGATTCGCCGGACTCGCCGCCGCGGCGGCGCTTTCGGGGCGCGGCGCGAAGGTGACGGTGCTCGAGTCGCACCACGGTCACGACAAGCGCTTCCGCGGCGAGCTGATTCACCCGCGGGGCGTGCGCGCGCTTGAGGCGCTCGGCCTGAAGGCGCCGCTGTTCGCCGCGGGCGGCGTCTCGGTGCAGGGCTTCGCGGTCACTCCTGGAGAAGGCGTGCCGGCGCGGCTGCTTCCGTACTCTTCCGCGTTCGGCAACGGCCTGGGCATCGACCACCACACGATGGTGGCGACGATGCGCAAGCTCGTCGGCGCGCTGCCGGGCGTGAGCTTGATCACCGGCGCGCGGGTCGACGCGCTGCTGTTCGACGGCCCGCGCGTCTGTGGAGTCCGCACCGCCGACGGCCGCGAGCTCCACGCCACGCTCACCATCGCCGCCGACGGCCGCCAGTCGAAGGTCCGCGCGCTGCTCGGGCTCGAGCCCGAAGTGAAGCTGCTCTCGTACACCGTCGCCGTCGGCGTCGAAGGCGAGGTGCTCCCGCACCCCGGCCACGGCCACGTCTTTCTCGGCGCTCCGGGGCCGATCCTCGCCTACCCCTACGGCGAGGAGCTGACCCGGATGTGCATCGACGTCCCGACCGGCGAAGCGAAGGGCAAGCAGGCGATCAAGGACTACATCCGCACCCACTACGCGCGGTTCGTCCCCGAGCCGCTGCGGACCCCGATGCTCCAGTCGCTCGAGAGCCAACCGTTCGAGGCCTGCGCCACCCACGCGGTCGAGACCGACGTCTGCGCCGCCGACGGCGCGGTGCTGCTCGGTGACGCTGGCGGCTGCATGCACCCGCTCACCGCTGGCGGAATGACGAACGCGATGAACGACGTCATCACCCTCGCCGATTGCCTTGGCGCCGCCGCGTCGCTCGAACAGGCGCTGCTCGACTACCAGCGGCGGCGCTACCGCTTCGTCCGCGCCCGCGAGTCCTTCACCGAGGCGCTCTACGACGTCTTCAAGGCCCACGACGCCGGCTCGATGGCGCTGCAAGCCGGCACCTTCCGCTACTGGGCTTCGTCGCCCGCGGCGCGGGAGAAGACGATGGGCATCCTCTCCGGAGAGTACGCCGAGCCGCAGGCCTTCATGTCGGAGTACGCGCGGGTCATCGGGCAGTCGACGGTGGACGTGTGGCGCCAGGCGCTCAAAGAGCGCACCGTGCTCGGCGGCGCCAGCCGGATGGGCGCGATGCTCTCCACCTCGCTCGGGCGGCTGGGCGGCACCTTCAGCCGGGTGCTGAACACCGTCGTCCAGGAGCGCCGCGTCGGGCTCCACCCGGTCTCGCCGCGGCCGGCCGCGCGTCCCGACGTCGAAGGGGCGGCCTGAAGCCAGCACCCCGCGGATTTCGCCTCGTGTCATTGAAATGGCGCCAGGATCCGCAGCGCCGAGCGTCCACGTCGGTACACAAGGAAATCACGATCGAGCGTGACCAGGGTCGCGCCTTTGTCGAGCTCCGCCATCCTCACCAGGCACGCGTCCGCGACAGACATCGGCTGATCGGCGTACTTCGCCAGCAACTCGAACACCCGGCGGCTCTCGGAAACGAGCCCGACCGTCACCACCACCAAGCGAGCAGAAAGCAGGCTGCGCAGCGCGTCTCGCCCGCCGCGGGCGCGCCCCAGCAAGTGCCAGGCCTCGGAGATCACCGCTTCGCAGGAATGAAGCGGTGGCTCGAACCGCCCCAGTGCCTCCGCGGCCCATGGGTGAAAGCCGTCGCTCCGGTTGATGAAGGCCACGAGCGGCCCAGTGTCGACGACCCCTCGAGAGCTCACTTGCCGTAGTCGTCGAGGTAGTTCGGGTTGGTTGACAGATCGCCTGGCCCCCGCGCGGCGCCACACTGCTCGGCGGCGGCCTCGGTGAACGAAGGCCGAACCGCTGCGCCGACAGCCTCGAGCGCATCTCGGACCACCTCTGACTTGGTGGTGTGGCGCTTCTTCGCAAGCCCCGCCACCTTGAGGCTCAGCGCTGCTGGAATCTTGACGGTGAGGGTCTTCAGGCGAGCCATGGGTGGGTATTATCTTAGGTGACAACCGGGAACACCGCGAGGCGGGAAAGCCAAGCCGGGCCCGACCGACCCCGCGTAGATTGCGCGCCGATGACCACCATCTTCAGGACAGGGCTGTTCGCTTCCGAGGTCGCGCTGATCACCGGCGGAGGCACCGGCATCGGCTTCGCCACCGCCAGTGAGCTCGGGGCGCTCGGAGCGAAGGTCGCGCTGTGTGGCCGCCGACCCGAGCCGCTGGCGAAGGCCGCCGAAGACCTGGGCAAGGCGGGCGTCGACGTCTTCACCACGACCTGTGACATCCGCGACCCGGAGCAGGTGAAGGCGATGGTCGACGCGGTGAAGCAGCGCTTCGGCCGCATCGACGTCCTGGTCAACAACGCCGGCGGCCAGTTCCCCTCGGCCGCGGAGTCGCTGTCGCCCAAGGGCTTCGAGGCGGTGGTGCGCAACAACCTGCTGGGCACCTTCAACGTCACCCAGGCGGTGGCGACGCTGGCGATGATTCCTCAGAAGCGGGGGAGGATCGTCAACATCATCGCGCAGATCGCCCGCGGCTTCCCCGGCATGGTTCACACCGGAGCCGCCCGTGCGGGCGTCGAGAACATGACCAAGACCCTCGCCGTCGAGTGGGCGATGCATGGCATCCGCGTCAACGCGGTGGCCCCCGGAATCATCAAGACCACCGGCACCGACCAGTACCCGCCAGAAATGCTGCAGCAGGCCGCGCGCCAGGCGCCGCTGCGCCGGCTGGGCACCGCCAACGAGGTCGCGCATCTGATCGTCTACCTCGCCTCGAAGCAGGCGGACTTCATCACCGGGCAGAGCCTCTACATCGACGGCGGCCAGAGCCTGTGGGGCGAGGTCTGGCAGATTCCCGACGAGGTCCCCTCCTTCGTTCCTGAAGACTGATCTTCTGGACCGCGAATCGGTTGGGTGGGATCTACTGGCGTCATGCGACCAACCGTCTGGGGAGTGCTGTCTGCTGGGTTGTTGCTGTCCGCTTCTGTCACCGGCGCTGCCGAGCCCGCCGCGCCCGCCGCCGGTTGCGACAAGCTGCCCGAGGTCCGCTTCTACGCCTGGGCGTGGAACGCACAGATGGGCCTGATGCTCGCCAACGGCGGCAAGCAGGCCACCCCCACCAGCTTGATGTGCAAGAACGGCGTCAACCTCAAGATCATCCGCGAGGACAACACCGACACGATGGCGGCGCTGATGGTCACCTTCGCCGAGGCGGTGAAGAAGGGCGAGGCGAACCCGGCGACGGGCGCGCACTTCGTCGGGATCATGGGCGACGGCTCGGCCACGTTCCTCAAGGGCCTCAACGACCGGCTCGCCAAGCTCGGCCCCGACTACGTCGCGCTGGTGGTCGGCTCGGCAGGCTACAGCCGCGGCGAGGACAAGTTCATGGGCCCGGCGGCCTGGAAGAAGACCCCCGCGGCGGCCAAGGGCGGGCTGGTCGCCGGCGTGCTCCGCGACGGGGACTGGAACATCGCGATCAAGTGGATGGGCGACAACAAGATCCCCAACAACCCCGACGAGTCGGTCTACGACCCGGACGCGGTCAACTGGGTCAACGCCACCGACTACGTCGAGGCCGCCGCGAAGTACGTCAGCGGCTACTGCGCCGAGCTGAAGAACACCAAGACCGGCAAGAAGGAGAAGCACTGCGTCGACGGCGCCGTCACCTGGACCCCGGGCGACGTCACCATCGCCGAGAACAAGGGCGGCCTGGTGTCGATCGTCTCCACCAAGGAGTACCGGACCCAGATGCCGCACGTGATCATCGGCAACAAGAAGTGGATGGCGGCGAACCGCAAGCTCGTCACCGGCATGCTCGCGGCGATCTTCGAGGGCGCAGACAAGGTCAAGGCCGGGGACGCCGCGCTGCAGGAAGCGGCCGCGATCAGCGCCGTCGTCTACAACGAGAAGGACGCCGCCTATTGGGCGAAGTACTTCAAGGTCACCACCCAAAAAGACAAGACCGGCGTCGAGGTCGAGCTCGGCGGCTCGGCGGTCAGCAACCTCGCCGACAACGTCCAGCTCTTCGGCCTCGACAAGGGCGCCACCAACCTCTTCGCCGCGACCTACACCGGCTTCGGCACGGTGGTGAAGTCCCAGTACCCGAACATCCTCCCCGACTTCTATCCGGCGGCGCAGGTCACCGACACTTCGTATCTCGAGGAGCTCCGCAAGGCCGCTCCGGGGAAGAAGTAACCATGAAGCTCACGATGTTCTCGAAGGTGATCCTCGTCCTCGTCGTCGTCGGGGCGGTCGGGGCGGTCGTCTACATGAATCCGGGCCTGTCGCAGAAGCTCGCGCCGCCCGCGCAGAAGCCGGCGCCGACCAACATCCCCCCGGTGGTGACCCTGCCCGACGAGCCGGCCGCGCCCACCGCCGGAATCACCCCCTCGAAGCCACCGGGGTGTGCCCAGCTGCCAGAGGTCCGCTTCTACCATTGGGCCTGGAACGCCCAGATGGGGATGATGCTCGCCACCGGCGGCAAGCAGGCCACCGCCGGCAGCTTGATGTGCAAGCACGGCATCAACTTGAAGCTGATCCGTGAGGACAACACCGACGCGATGGCCGGCCAGTTGGTGACCTTCGCCGAGGCGGTGAAGAAGGGTGAGGCGAACCCCGCCTCGGGCGCGCACTTCATCGGGATCATGGGCGACGGCTCGGCGGCGTTCCTCAAGGGCCTCAACGACCGGTTGATCAAGCTCGGCCCCGACTACGTCGCGGTCGTCGTCGGCTCGGCGGGCTACAGCCGCGGCGAGGACAAGTTCATGGGCCCCCCGGCGTGGAAGAAGACCCCCGCGGCGGCGAAGGGCGGGCTGGTCGCGGGCGTGCTGCGCGACGGCGACTGGAACATCGCGCTCAAGTGGCTGGGCGACAACCGGATCGCCAACAACCCCGACGAGACGACGTGGGATCCCGACGCGCTCAACTGGGTCAACGCCACCGACTACGTCGAGGCCGCCACCAAGTACGTCAGCGGTTTCTGCACCGAGCTGAAG
The DNA here is from genome assembly GCA_043776025.1 of Archangiaceae bacterium. Taxonomy (GTDB): domain Bacteria; phylum Myxococcota; class Myxococcia; order Myxococcales; family Myxococcaceae; genus JAYVRT01. The sequence continues at coordinate 6,661 of JAYVRT010000720.1, forward strand.
AACACCAAGACGGGGCAGAAGGAGAAGCACTGCGTCGACGGCGTCGTCACCTGGACCCCGGGAGACGTCACCGTCGCCGAGCAGAAGGGCGGCCTGGTGTCGATCGTCTCCACCCGCGAGTACCGCTCGCAGATGCCGCACGTAATCATCGGCAACAAGAAGTGGATGTCCGCCAACCGGAAGCTGGTCACCGGGATGCTCGCCGCGATCTTCGAGGGCGGAGACCTGGTGCGCAGCAACGAGGGGGCGCTCCTGGAGGCCGCGACGGTGAGCGCGCAGGCCTACAACGAGAAGGACGCGGCGTACTGGGCGAAGTACTTCAAGGTCCAGACCCAGAACGACAAGACCGGCTTAGCGGTCGAGCTCGGCGGCTCGTCGGTGAACAACCTCGCCGACAACCTGCAGCTGTTCGGGCTCGCGCCTGGCTCGGCGAACCTCTTCGCCACCACCTACACCGTGTTCGGCGAGCTGGCGAAGTCGCAGTACCCGAACATCGTCACTGGCTTCTACCCGGCGGACAAAGTGCTCGACGCGTCGTATGTCGCCGAGCTCGGCAAGGCGGGCGGCGCGGCGAGCAAGGCCGACCTCGCGGTCTTCGCCAAGACCGATCAGCTCAAGCAAGTCGTCAGCCGCAAGGCCTGGCAGATCCAGTTCGCCAGCGGCAGCGCCAAGTTCACGCCGAACACGATGCAGGAGCTCGAGCACCTCTTCCGCGATCTCGTCGTCGCTGGCGGCACGCTGGTGGAGATCCACGGCCACACCGACAACAAGGGCACCGCCGATCAGAACCAGAAGCTGTCGGAGGATCGCGCCTTCGCGGTGAAGAAGTGGCTCGAGAAGGAGTCGCCGGTGAACTTCCCCGACGGCCGGGTCCGCGTCTTCGCGCACGGGATGTCTGAGCCGGTCGCGCAAAACGACAACGAGGAAGGGCGGGCCGCCAACCGCCGCGTCGAGATCGTGATGGGGACCTCGAACTGATTCCGACGCGGAAAGGGCTCGGGCGGGCGTTTCTGCCCAACCGGTCGATCGACTCCCAGACGGCGGTGTTCCTCGTCATTGTCTGGGGCGCCGCGGGCCTGCTGGCCTGGTTCGCCTCTCCCTGGGAGACGCTCCCCGCGCCGCGCGAGGTGTGGGACGCGTTCGGGACGCTGTGGTGGAGCCAGGGCATGGGCCCGGAGCTGCTCACCACCTTCAAGCTCATCTTCCACGCGCTCGCGCTGACGATCGCGATCTCGATGGTGCTGTCCTACGCGACGGTGATCGCCGCCTTCCGGCCGGTGGTGGTCGCGGCCAGCAAGCTGCGCTTCCTCGGGATCACCGGGCTCTTGCCGCTGTTCATCCTGCTCACCGGCGGCGGTTACCCGCTGAAGGTGGCGCTGCTCACCTTCGGGATGACCTCGTTCTTCGTCACCTCGATGGCTCAGGTGGTGATCGAGATTCCCCGCGAGCAGTTCGACCACATGCGGGTGCTCGGCGCCTCCGAGCTGCGGATCCTCTGGGAGGTCGTCATCCTCGGGACGCTCGACAAGGCGCTCGACGTCGTCCGTCAGAACCTGGCGATGGGCTGGGCGATGATCACCATGGTCGAGGGGATCTCCCGCGCCGAGGGCGGCATCGGAGCGCTCATCCTCAACCAGAACAAGTACTTCAGGCTCCCCGAGGTCTACGCGATCCTCTTCGTCATCCTCTTGCTCGGCCTGGTCATCGACTACGCCATCGGAGTCTTCACTGTCCTCGTCTGCCCCCACAGCCGACTCGAACGCGTCGCCCGCTGAACCGTCGGTCGGCGAGGCGCTGCTGTCGCTGAGCGACGTCTGCCTCGCGCTGGGCGGGGCGCCCGTGCTCAAGGGCGTCACCTTCGAGGTGAAGGATCGGATCCGCCCCGGCGTCACCACCGGCCAGCTCGTCGGCATCCTCGGGCCGTCGGGCGTGGGGAAGACCCGGCTGCTGCGGATCATCGCCGGCCTCGACGCCCCCGACTCGGGCACGGTCAAGGGGCCCAAAGGAATGCCGCTGCTTGCGGGCACGGTGGGCGTGGTGTTTCAGAACTACCCGCTGCTGCGCCACCGCACGATTGCCCAGAACCTCGACATCGCGGCCGCCGCCGGAGGGATGAGCGCCCAGGCGGCGAAGGAGCGCTCGAAGTACCTGCTCGATCGCTTCGGGCTCACCGAGCGCGCGAAGTACTACCCGGCGCAGGTCTCGGGCGGGCAGCGGCAGCGGGTGGCGATCGCCCAGCAGCTGGTCTGCCCTCGCAACCTGCTGCTGATGGACGAGCCGTTCTCCGGGCTCGACCCGGCGACGCTCGACGAGGTGATTCAGCTGATCGTCGAGGTCGCCAACCTCCACGAGCTCAACACCATCGCGGTCGTCACCCACGACATCCGCGCGGCGATGATCGTCAGCGACACGCTGCTGGTGCTTGGCCGCGAGCGGACCGCGGAAGGCAAGGCTATCCCCGGGGCCAGAATTCAGGCCACGTACGACCTGGTCGAGCGCGGGCTGGCCTGGCAGCCCGACGTCGAGTCGCTGCCGGCGTTCGGGCCGCTGGAGAAAGAGATCAAGGGCCGCTTCAAGCTGCTCTGACGCAGCCGCGGCCGCCACGGTGGCCGCGTGTCTACTTCGGCGCCCAGGCCCGCGCGCGCTGAACGCCGAACGGCGCGGCCTTCGGCTCAGCCGGGAAGGGGAGGTGCTCGAGGTCGAGTCCCATGCGCGGGGCGAAGTTCTTGATCGCCACCGTCCCTCCTTCCTTGTTCAGCCCGAACATCCCGCGAACGTCGTTCATCACCGTCTTCTTCGCCGTCACCGACGACGAGTCAGCCGCGAGCAGGTCGACGAGGGCCACCGGAACTTTTGGATCGAAGGCCACGTTGCCCGCGAACTGGTAGGGGAAGTCGTCGTCCATGTGGGCGCTGAGCGGGACGACGTTGTACTTCGGGCTCGGGCCGAACTTGCCGACGAAGAACCCGGCCTCGGGTCGCCCGTCGCCAAAGAGGGTGGCGTTCATGAAGAAGAGGTTGTTGCGGATCGCGAGCTTCCCCATCCTGCCCGCGGGCCAGTCGTGCTGCATCGCTCCACCGGGGTTGTAGGCAAACAGGTTGTCCTCGATCACCAGCTCGCTGCAGCAGTCGGAGTGGTACAGCTCGAGCGCGCCCACGTTCGACGAGGTGCTGTCGGGGTTGAACGGCCAGTTGAGGATCACCGAGTTATGGGTGAACCGCACCGTCTTCGTCTTGAAGCCCTTGTAACCGGCCGGCGAGAACTTGAGTGGGATGACGTTGTTGAGGAAGAAGTTGTTGTCGATGTCCACCGTCGTCTCGTTGGACGCGGGCGAGTGGTACAGCTCGAAAGCCCGATGGGCGCTGTTGAGGAAGACGTTGTCGGAGATGACCAGGTGGCCGACCACGACCTGGCTCAGCGCGAGCAACGGGATGGTGCGCGAGCTGCCCTTGAGCAGGCTGTTGGTGCGGGCGTCGTACTTGTTCGACTGCGCGGTGTCGAAGACGAAGCCGCTGATCACCAGCTCGGACAGCAGGGTGCGGTTGCCCCCGAAGCCGAGGATGGCCTGCGGACGCGAGTCACCGCCCATCAGCTCCGTCGGGCACCCAAAGGGGTCCCGCTTCTTCCAGTCGGGGCAGTGGCCGCCGAGGATCAGCAGGCGGGCCTTGCTTCCGGCGAGCCCGTTGGGGAGCGCCCACAGCCCCGCGTGCTGGCCCTGGGCGACGAGGACCTGCACCTCGTTGTCGGTGTTGTTGAGCAGCTCGACGGCCTTCTCGAAGCCGCGCGCGAGCTTCGGGAACCAGAACGAGTTCTTTCCGTCGGCGAGCGGCTCGGCAGCCTTGTGCGCTGCGCTGTCCCTCTCGGCAACGTAGAGCTTGAAGACCTCGGCCTGCGCAAACATCGGAACAAGGCCCAACCAGAGCGCGAAGATGATCTTCATCCTCGCGACGATAGGGCAGCGGCCGGAGTCAGACACGCAAAACCTGACCGCTGAACGGACCCGACCTGCCCCTCGTCGTAGTGAGGCTTGCCTGCAGCCTCTGGGGGGGGCGCCGGTGGACAAGGAAGCGGTCGACAAGCTCATCGGCGAGCTGGCCCTCGATCACGCTCGGGCATGCGAGAGGGCTGCTGCAGGCGCGCGAGCCTGGTCAGCGATCGTGTCTCGGGTGTTGAGGAGGTTGACGACGTTGTCCTTGCAGTGGTTCTGGTCGTGCCGACGGTCAGCGCTGCTTCAAGACGACGCCGTCGCAGGCCGCCTCAGTACTTGATCGGCGTCAACACCGGATCTTGCGGCGGGGCGATGGGAGCCGTCGGCGTCGCGGGCGCAGGGGGAGCTGGCGTGGGAGCCGGGGCCGCGGGCAGCGAGGTCGTGACCACCGAGCTCTTCGGGCCAATGAGCAGGATCTTCCCCTCGAAGACGATGGCGACGTTCTCGACGAGGGTCGGTACCTTCTTCGCGCAGTCCGCCGAGGGGGCGAGGCTGAACCCCTCGGTCTGCCGCATGTTGCCGCCATCGGGCGCGGTGAGCGTGACCGTGCCGCTCGAGACGATGCAACCGGCGAACTTCTTCTCGATCGGCGCCCACGTGGCCCCCGGCACCATCGCCAGTGGGTCTTCGACGGCCGGTGGCGGGGCGACGGGCGCCGGCTCCGGCTCGGGGGGCGGCCGGGTCAACGCCGGGAACGTGGGCGCGGCGACTGGCGCGGCAGCCGCCTTCGCGTTCGCGACACGGGCCGCGGCGATCCGCGCGCGCTCCCGGCCGATGCTGTCGATCAGCGTTCGGGCCGCGGTGAAGTCGGAGCTCTTTTCTTTGACCAGCCCCAGCTGCTCGACCACCGCGTCCATCTCGGCGGTTGGGTAGGCGTCGTCGCCGTTGACCGCGATCAGGTTGGTGTACCTGCCCGAGGCGATGATGAAGTCCGGCGATGGCTGCGGCTTGCGGCAGCCCGTAGCGAGCAGCGCGATCGTCAGCAACAGGAGCACCCGGTTCATAGCCGCTGTTTAGCAGACGACCCGGCGACGGACTTCAGGAACCGGGCTTCGCGCTGTGCCAAGCTCTCGAGGCGCCCGTCCGCGCAGATGCCCCTTTCCTTCTCCCCGCCGTCGCCCCGCCGTTGCTGGACCGCGCACCTGCTTGGATTGGGGCTGGTGTCGATCCCCGCGGTCGGGGTGGTGGTCTCGATCGCCCAGGAGGCAACCCGATGCCCGACCGCCCCGCCAACCCGGATGTTGCCTCTTCGTCGCCGATCGAGGCGTGGATAGGAACGCTCAGAGCTCAGCCTGGATTCGAGCAGTGCGGGACAGGACCTGGCCAGAAGGATTTCCGGCGCGCCGCGATCGAAGGACTCGCGCGCGCCGGGCCTTCCCTGATTCCGAGAATCCTCGAGCTGATTCACGACCCCCCTGCGGACTTTCCTCCACCCCCGAGCCCCTTCGAGCGCGGGCCCCAACTGGCCGCGGCGTCGCCCTCGGCCAACGTGCGGGTGTCCGCTGTGGCGGACGGCGGTGGAATCCGACAGGGGCTCTTCGAGGTGCTCTCGAAGATGAAGGGCCCCGAGGCGATCGACGCGCTCTACCAACTGCTCGATGAGCCGGCCCAACGCCGCCAGGCGGCCCTCGCGCTGACGTCGGTGCGACCGTTGCCCCCGGACGCGATCGCGCGGGTCCTCGCCAAGGACGACCCGTCGCTGCGGGGTTCTCTGTTGAGCAAGGTCCCGGGGCTGCTCCCCGCTGCCACCGAGCAGGGCCGCGAGCAGCTGTACCGATTCACGCTGGGGGCCCTCGACGACGCGGACCCGTTCGATCGGCTCCAGGCGCTCGCGGCGATCCCAAGCTTCGGCACCCGGCCCGAGGCGGTAGCCCGGGTCACCCCCTTGCTCGATGGGCCCGACCTGGGCCTGCAGCTCGGCGCGATCCAGGCGCTGGCCGCGTGGGGGCCTTCGGCAGCGGCGGCGCTCCCTGCACTTCGGCAGCTGAGCGGGCGGCTGCGTCCCCCGCAAGAGCTGACCGTCCTCGAGGCGTTCGCCGCGATCGACGCCGCTGAGGCGGCGCGCTCCGAGCCGCAGCTGAGAAAGCTCTTCGGCGATCCCCATCAGCTCAATGAGGCCGATCGGAACCGCGCCCTGTTGTCGCTGCTGCGCACTCCGGGCAAGCCGGCCGGGGCCGCACTCGTCGCGTTGTTGCGGGCGGAGAAACAGTCCGCGTCGAGGACGACGTTGATGGAGGCGATCGACGCGGAGGATCCGATCGAGCCCGCGGCGGTTCCCGAGCTGGGTGCGGTGGTGAGAGGCGAGAAGGTCGGCTACTCGGCGCCGGCCGCCCGCGCGCTGACGAAGTGCGGCCGGGCGGGGAGGGTGGAGCTGATGAGCTGCCTCGACCCAAAGCTCTCGATACACACGGAGCAATGGGGACCCATCAGAGACGCGCTGCGGGCGGTGGCTCCCGGCAACGCCGACGAGCTGGTCCCCGAGCTCCTCGCCCGTTACGCAGCCGCGGCGCCTGGCATGATCCGCAGCGTCACGATGATGGCGCTCCAGGCCTCCGGGCCCGGGGCGGTGCCCTACCTCGAGGGCTGGGTGGCCAGGGACCCGAGCCGCCGCGAAGAGGCGCTGAGTCTGCTGCGCACCATGGGCAGCCAACAGTCGGTCGACGCTGTCGAGCGCCTCGGCCGCCGGGCACCTTGAGCGGTGGTGAAGCTGCCCTGGCCCGTCCCTCGCACGGGCTCAGCTCACTCCCAGGTGAGGCGCTGGCCGAGCGCGAGCGTCAATCGCCCGGACGCGCCGACACACTGCCTTGACCCAATGTCTTCACGACGGCGGACCGCTGGGCAAGCAATTGCATGGCTACTTGCCGGCGGAATCGTCACCCGGCGAAAGCAGTGGCCACAGAACTCCTGAAGATGCCCTCGCGCTGTGGCGAATCGCCTCGGTCGTCGAGGATCGCGGCGTTCTGGCGAGGGGCCTTGGCGGTCGCCGACCAGATTTCAAGCTGAGATCGCGGCGGCTCGGCGCGGTGCGCGTGGCGCGGGACATGCTTCGGCTCGACACATGGATCCGCCAGCTCCCAGCCCCCCGGCAGACGCCGCCCTTCACATCGCACGGGTGCTGATTGTCGACGATGACCTCGACCTCGTCGGCAGCGTGGAAGGCCTCCTGCGGCGAAGAGGCTACATGGTGTTCTCCGCCCACACCGGAGAAGAGGGGCTGCAGGTGCTGCGCGCGACGAAGCACCCCGACGTGATTCTGCTCGATGTCGACATGCCGGTGCTCGGCGGCCCGGAGATGGCTCACCAGATGATGCTGCACGAAGCCGGTGAAGAGAGGATTCCGATCATCCTCTTCTCGGCCAACGCCGACCTCGCCGCCGTCGCAGCCCGAATGGGGACGCCGTACTGGCTCTCAAAGCCCTGTGACACCGACGCGATGGTTGGGCTGATCGCACGGGCGATCCGCGAGCGCCGCGCACCAACCTCAGCGTAGAGGGAGCGTGCGAATGGGCTCGCAGCAAGCTGTGGAGGGAACCGGACGACTCGGCGCTCAAGGCGACCCTCACCACCGCCCGACCGGGAACCGCGATCGACACCATCCTCACCGTGCTGCCGGGGTGCAACGAAGCAGCGATCTCGATGCCGCTGGGTTGCGACGACGATGGAACCACTTCGTCAGCGTCGACGGTTACCCTCACCAACCTCTCGGCGGGTGAGTACACCGTGGTCGTGGACACCTGGAATCAAGCCGGCGGACACTTCGAGCTCGCGGTGAAGCTCGAGTAGCTGACCTCGAGTGGGGCGCTTGATTGCGTTGGCGCTCGCCCGAGGCGGCGCCCGACGTTGAAGGCTATGGCTGGTAGGGAAGGATCTCGTACCGCCCGCGGAGGTTGCCCGAGTTCGTCACCGCGTCCACCACCTGGCCCCTCTTGTTCCGGTAGTTGACGCCCATCAGGTCGGCGAGCGCGGGGTCCATCTCGATGTGCTTGAGGCCGTCGGGCTTGGTGCCCGCGCCGTCGTAGTAGTCGGCGACGACGCTCTTGCCGGTGAGCCGGTCGTGCACCACCACCTTGTCGCCCACCTTCACCCCGAGCGCCCTCGCCTGGCTCGTCGTCAGCGCCACGCCCGGGTCCTTGAGGGGGTCGAAGTTCTTGCGCGACTTGAGCAGGTGAATCGAGATGTTGTTGTCGGCGGCGCGGCCTTCGATCGCCGTGTACCTGGTGCCGTTCAAGTCGATGCTCGGGTCGCCGCTGCCGATGCCGTTGCCCGGCGTGAAGCGGCCGTTGGTCGCGACCGACGCGGCGGGTTGAAACCGATCGACGCTCTTCGGCGCAACAGGCGTCGTGGCGGCGGTGCTCGCCGCGTTGCCGAAGAGCGCGGCGCGCGTCGCGGGCCCGACGAGCCCGTCGGCCTTCAGCCCGCTCGCCTCTTGAAACGCCTTCACCGCGGCGCGGGTGTTTGCTCCGAACTGGCCATCGACACCCTTGGGGTCAAAGCCCTTCACTTCGAGCGCCTTCTGCAGCTCGCGGACGTCGGCGCCGTTGCTGCCAGAACGAATCAGAGACGAGGAAACGGAGCTGATGGGCATGCCGGGATTATCGCGCGCCAACTCCAGTGGTTGCGGCTCTTTGGGTGCGCTTGAAGCGCAAAACCGGAAATCCTTCTGAAGTAACCGCGGGCTTCGCCGGGCCGTTTCACCCGTTGGGATCCGAGGTTAGAGTCATCGGCCATGCCCACCCCGATCTCCAACACCGTCCGCCGCGCCCTCTCCGATGGGCGCCTGTCGGCCGAAGAGATCGATCAGATCCGCGTCGCGGTGAAGTCCGGAGAGGTCAAGCCCGACGAGCTGAAGCTGCTCTCTCAGCGGTACGGCGACCTGTTCCAGGCGGGCGCGGGCGCCGCGCTCAAGGCGATCACCGGGCAGCAGAACGTCGTGATCCTTCCGCCGATCCGCTCGCTCGGCGACAGCCGCGCCGCCGCCGAGGTGCTCTCGGGCGCGCGCACCTTGTCCCAGGGTTCGGGCGCGCCCAAGGAGTCGGTGCTCCCCTTCCAGCGCGGGCTCAACGCGCTCGCGAGCCGAATGGGCAAGCCGGAGTGGGCGTTGGTCGGCTCGGGCGCCGACGGCGGCTTCGGCGCGGAGACGGCCCGCGCGGTGACCGCGTTCCAGACCGCGAACGGGCTGC
>JAYVRT010000721.1:0-4358 GCA_043776025.1 Archangiaceae bacterium
CTCAAGGACACGCTGAAGGTCTCTGGCGGCGGCCTCAAGTTCGAGCTCAACGACGGCAGCCAGATCGCGCTCGCCGACAAGTCCGAGCTGCTGATCGACGACGCCCAGTTCGAGGGGCAGGACTGCAAGAGCTTCCTCGGCACCCTCAAGGCCGGCAGCCTCTGGACCCACGTGAAGAAGCTGCTCGGTGGCGCCAAGTACGAGGTGAAGACCGAGCGCGCCGTTGCCGGGGTCCGGGGGACGATCTTCCGCATCGACGCTGACACCTTGATCAAGGCCGCCAAGGGCCGCCACGCCACCATCGTCCGCGTCACCGAGGGCGTGGTGCGGATCAACCCCTCGGCCGCGATCGCGAAGACGATGAAGACCCAGGCCGCCAAGCCCACAGAGCGCAAGCAGGTGCCCGGCCCCCGCGAGGTCACCGTCGACGAGTGGGAAGCGCACTTCGTCGAGCTCGCCGCGGGCCAGGACTTCAGCGTCGGCGAGGATCTCTGGGAGAGCGCCAAGCTGGCCGAGGCGCAGAAGAACGACGCCTTCTCCAGGTGGATCGACAAGAACGGGAAGTGACCGGCTCATCCCGGGCTCGACCCCGCTCGAGGTGAACGCTGGTGCTGGTCCCCCTGCTGCTGTCGTTGCTCTGCGCGGAACCGCCCGCCGCGCCGGCGCCCTCGGGGCTGCCCGCCCTCGGCACCCGGGTGCACCTGCGCGCCTCCGAGGAGCTCGACCCGGATCTGCTGCGGCCGCTGGCGCGCAAGAACGTGATCCTCTGGTTGTCGACCCGCACCAACACCCTTCGGGCCTCGACGCTCGACACCGTCAACCGCTTCGGCGAGGCGTGGCTCGGCTTCCGCGCGCCCGTCACCGAGGCCGAGGCGCGGCAGCTGGCGAAGGTCCCCCTCGCCGGGCTGTGGATCGACGCCGCCGATCTCGACGGCGCCCGCCGGGTGCTCGGGCCGCGGCGGCTGGCGGTGAAGCTCGTCGGCCCGCTCGACGCGGTGCTCGCCCAGAAGCTGAAGAACCTCAAGCCCACCGAGGTCAGCTGGGCGGCTCCGGCCGAAGTCGACCTGCTCTCCTGGAGTCTGTTCCGCGCGCTCCCCGGCCGGAAGATGCTGCTGCGCAACGCCGATGAGATCTGGCCGGTCAAGTGCCCCGCGGCGCCCAGCAGCGCCGAGCCGACGGTTCAGCTGCCGCTGGCGAGCCTCGAACGCCTCGAGGACGGCGCCTTTCCCTGCGGCCGCGCCCCGCGGATCGTCGTCCCGCTGACCCTCGAACTGGCGGCGGCCCAGGCGCTGCTGGTCAAAGAGCCCTCCGCCCAGCTGGTGATCGAGGTCGGTGAAGATCCCCTCAAGGCGTCGAAAGCACGGCGCCTTCTCGACGCGCTCGGCTTCAAGTAATTTCCCTCGCCGACACGGCGCTTGACGGCTGCTTGGCGGCTGACGATGATTCGCCGGTTTTAAAGGGAAATTCTTAAGGAGTACCGCCGACTTGCCGTTGAACTTTTGGTGTTTCGAAGGCCCACGGCAAGGGCGTTCTCCCTCGATCAGGAAGACCATGCGCCGATCTGTCGTGATTACCTTCTGCTTGGTGTCTGTCGCGGCCGCGGCTCAGGCACCGGAGAAGACCGAGAAGAAGAGCGCCAAAGAGGCCGAGCTCGGCAAGAAAGAGACGAGCATCGCGCCCGACAAGTCGCTGGCCGGCGACATCTCCCGCAAGAAGACGAAGCAGGAGAACGCGCCGACGCTGCAGTACGACACCTTCCGCCTCGGGGTCGAGACCCAGGTCGACAGCAAGCGCGTCGAGCAGATCGAGGACCTGAAGAAGATCATCGAGCTCTCCTCCGACATGAAGGAACGCCCGAAGCTGCTCTTCCGCCTCGGCGAGCTCTACTGGGAAGAGTCGAAGTTCTTCTTCTTCCAGGCCAACCGCAAAGACGACGAATACATCAAAGCGATGAACGCCAAAGACCAGGCGGGCATGGACAAGGCGAAGGCCGAGAAGGAAGCGAAGATCGAGGAGAGCAAGGGCCAGGCGAAGCTCGCCGTCGATCAGTACTCGGAGATCATCCAGAAGCACAAAGACTTCGAGCGCAACGACGAGGTCCTCTACTTCCTCGGCCAGAACCTGATGGAGATGGGCGACGAACGGAAGTCGCTGGTCGCCTACAAGCGCCTGATCGAGAAGTACCCCAAGTCGAGGTACCTGCCCGACGCGCACCTGGCGTACGGCGAGTTCTATTTCAACGGCTCGAAGGGCAAGCGCGACGTGATCGAGAAGGCGCTCGCGTCCTACAAGGAAGCCGCCAAGTTCCCCGACAACGCCGTCTATGGCTACGCGCTCTACAAGCAGGGTTGGTGCTACTTCAACCTCGGCGACTACGAGAAGGCGATGGACATGTACAAGACGGTCATCCTCTTCGGAAAGATCGAAGGGAATGAGGCCGTCGAGGGGAAGAAGGGCTCCAAGGGCAGCAAGCAGGGCCTGGTGAAGGAAGCGAGGCAGGACTTCGTCCGCAGCTACGCCCGCCTGCTCACCGGCACCCCCACCGAGGGCCGCGAGCGCTTCGGAAAGCTCGTCGAGAAGCCCGAAGAGCTGCGGATCATGATGAAGCAGCTCGCCAACCTCTACTACGAGGACGGCAAGGACAAGGAGGCCGCGCTCGCCTACGACATGCTGATCAAGGAGATGCCGACCAACCCCGAAGCCCCCGGCTACCAGGGAAAGATCATCGACTGCGTGATGCGCGCCGGCAACAAGCGGATGACGGTGCAGCAGGTCCGCCGCCTGGTGAAGGTGATGGACGACGTCAACGGCGCCAACAAGGGCTGCAAGGACGACCCAAAGTGCAAGGGCCCGATGGACGAGGCGAAGGAGCTCTCCGAGCGCACCATCTCCAACCTCGCGGTCAACTGGCACAACGAGGGGAAGAAGACCCGCGACGAGGAGACCTTCGGCTTCGCGAACGAGGTCTACGCCGACTACATGGCGCTGTTCCCCGACAGCCCCAAGTCCTACGACCTGCGCTTCTTCTGGGCCGAGCTGCTCAACGACAACCTCAACAAGTACGACAAGTCGGCCGAGCAATACACCGCGGTCCTGAACATGGACATCGCGCGCATCGACAAGTGCAACGCGCCGCCGGAGAAGGACGAGAAAGGCAAGGCCAAGCCGCTGTGCAAGTACCTCGTCAACGCCGCCTACAACTCGATCCTCGCCAACGACGAGGTCGTGAAGAAGGACGCCGTCTGCCAGAAGATTCCCCCGCTCACCGACCCGACGAAGAAGCTCGACATCTGCCCGGCGAAGCAGGCGCTGCTGCTGGCATGCGAGAAGTACGTCAAGTACGTGCCCGCCGGCGATAAGCAGGTGGAGATCGCCTACAAGGCCGCGAAGATCTATTACGACTACAACGATCTCGAGCAGGCGGTGCCGCGCTTCGCCGACATCGCGCTGCAGCACCCCGACTACAAGTTCGAGAACGGCGACAAGGCGGGTGAGATCGGCGCCAACCTCGTGCTCGACTCGTACAACCTGCTGGGCGACTGGGCGAAGGTCAACGAGTGGTCCCGGAAGTTCTACGCCGAGCCGAAGCTGGCCACCGGCAAGTTCCGCGAGGACCTGGCGAAGCTGATCGAACAGTCGGCGTTCAAGCTCGTCAACCAGCTCGAGGCGAAGAAGGACTATGGCAAGGCCGCCGACGCGTACATCGGCTTCGTCGCCGAGTTCTCCAAGTCGGAGATCGCCGACAAGGCGTTGTTCAACGCCAGCATCGATTACTTCAACGCCAAGATGCTCGACAAGGCGATCGAGACCCGGAAGAAGATCATCACCGGCTACGGCAAGTCGCAGTACGTGCCCCAGACGATGTACGCGCTCGCCGAGGGCTACGAGGCGACCGCCGACTTCGAGAACGCCGCGAAGTACTACGAGGTCTACGCGAGCAACTTCGAGAAGTCGCTGGGCGGGAAGAAGGGCGCGCCGGCGAAGAAGGCGCCGCCGGCGAAGAAGGGCGCCAAGGACACCGCGAAGAAGGACGACGCGCCCAAGGGCGAGCAGGTCTGGGAAGAGCCGAAGGCGCAGATCGCGCTGTTCAATTCCGGGATCTTTCGCGACGGCCTGGGCGCCTACAAGCAGGCGCTGCTCGACCGCGAGAAGTACCTGCAGCTGTGGCCCGACTCGAAGGACGCCGAGGCGGTCTTCCTCTCGATCGTCGACCTCCACGAGCGCAACCACCAGTGGAACGCGGCGATGAAGCAGCTCGAGGAGTTCGAGAAGAAGTACGCGTCGAAGGATCCCAACAAGATGCTCACGGCCGAAGGCCGCATCGCTGGCATCTACGACGACAAGCTCAAGAACAAGGG
>JAYVRT010000722.1:0-15817 GCA_043776025.1 Archangiaceae bacterium
GCGAGCGCGGCGCCTTCCTCGCAGCGGGCGCGGGCGTCGTCGTACTCGCCGACCTCGGTGAGGAAGTAGCAGAGGTTGCAGTTGCTGACGATCAGCGCCGGATGCTCGGACCCGAGGCTCTGCCGGGACGTCGCGAGCGCCTGGCGGGTGGCCTCGGTGGACTCCTGGAGCCGGCCGAGGTCGCCCAGCGTCTTCGCGATGTTGATCGTCGCGGCGATCGTCTCCGGGTGCTCGTCGCCCAGCAGCTTCTTCCGCGTCTCGAGCACTTGCCTGCGCAGCTCGAGCGCGGCTTCGAGGTGGGCAAAGCGCGCGGCCGTACCCGCCTGGGACTCGAGCAGGTCGGTGCGCAGCAACGGGTCGTCTCCGAGCGTGGCCAGCGCGGCCTCGGCCACCTTCGCCTGTTGCTCCGCTTCGGCGGGCTTGCCGGAGAGGTTGAGCACGTGCGCCAACCGCACCGCGGCGGTGAAGGTCTCGAGCTCGGAGTGGGCCGCCTGGGCGGCGGCGAGTGCCTGGGTGAGGCTGGCGATCGCCTCCTGGAGCTGGAAGCTGCGGCCCTGGACCTTGCCGAGCAGGTTGAGCGCCTCGGCCTGCACCGCGTCGAGGTGGGCGGCAGCCGCCTCTTCGGCGATCTTCTTCGCGGCGTCGATCGCGGCGGGGAAGAGGCCGGCGTCGAAGCGCGCGCGGGCGACGTCGAGCCGGGCGCGCAGCCCATCGGCCTTGAGCCGGTCTTCGGGGTTGGCCAGCGTCAGGTCCCCGCTGAGCCGGCGCGGCTGTGAACAGCGGGTCGGAGCGATCAGCAGCTTCGAAGCGCTGACCGCTTGATCGACGACCCCGCGGTCGGCGTTGGCGAGGACGCCGGCGAGCGCCGAGAACTCGCCGCGCCGGCGCTCGAGGCAGACGAGGCGGAGCAGGGCGCTCTCCTGGTCGGCGCCCTTGCCCGAGCGCTGGGCGTTGCAGGCGGCAGCGGCCTCGCTGACCCAGCTCGTCGTCCAGGTGTCGAACTGGTGAATCACGCGCTGGGCGGTGTCGAGGCCGCCGATTCGGCCCGAGCCCTCGAAGGTCTTGATCAGCGCGGCCTTCGCCGGAGCGTCCCAGACGCCGTCCAACTCCTGGGCGGGCTGGCACGGTGGGTTGGCGCTGCGCACCGCGGCGACGGTGATGCCGGCCAGGGTCAGCGCGATCGCGATCCCCGCCAGCGCGCGGCGGCGCACCACCACCGGATCCGCCGCCATTGCGCCGAGGAGCTTCTTCATCGACTCGAAGCGGGCCGAGGGGTCGACGCGGATCGCGCGGAGCGCCACGGCGTCCACCCAGGAGGGAGTGCCGTCGGCGGGCGGCGCCGGCGCTGGCGTCGCCTCGAGCGCGCGGGCGAACTCGAGCATCGTCTTCGCGGGCCAGGGCCGCTTGCCGTGGAGCGCTTCGAAGAGCGAGACCCCGAAGGCGAACTGATCGACGCGGGCGTCGCCGGATTCCCCATGCAGCAACTCGGGAGCGACGTAGCCGACGGTGCCGTTGACGAGCCCTTCGCGGGTCAGCGGTGTCTCCAGCGAATGGCTCGGCTCGAGCGGCAGCGGAATCGGCAGCGGCGGGAGCGCGGCGGAGCCGGCGGCGCGGGCGAGCCCGAAGTCGAGGACCTTGACCTGGCCATCGCGCGCGACGAGGACGTTGCCGGGCTTGAAGTCGCGGTGGACCAGCCCCGCCTGGTGCGCGGCGGCGAGCCCGGTGCCGGCGGCGTGAAGGACGTGGACGATCTCCCGCCACGCTCGCCCGGGCTTGAGCCACTCGCGCAGCGTGACACCGTCGACCAACTCCATCGCGAGGAAGACACCGTCCCCGTGGGCGCCGACGTCGTAGATCGCCACCACGTTCGGGTGGGTGAGCCGCGCCATCGCCTGGGCTTCGCGCAGCAGCCGCGCCCGGGCATCGGCGGCGAGCGCTGGGGGGACGTCGACGTTGAGCAGCTTGAGCGCGACCGCCCGGTTGAGCTCGGGGTCGAACGCCTTGTAGACGCGGCCCATGCCGCCTTCGCCGGCGATGCCGACGACGACGTAGCGGCCGACCTTGTCTCCGGTCTTCAGCTCCTCCGCGGGCGTCGACGCACCCACGCCCGCGCCGCTCTCTCGGGTCGCGGACTGCATCGGGTCTTCATCCGGCGGGCCGCTCATGCGAAAGAGCAGGCAGCGTACGCCAGTTCGAAGGGGGCTCCGCTTCCTGAGCGACGATGAAGTAGAAGCCAGCGGGTGACCCCTGAGCTCGCGCCCGCCTCCTTCTCGTTGCCAGGCGCCGCTGCCCGCGGCCACGCCTGTCCGCGCTGTGACGCGCCTGCCAAACCAGCGGCGGCGCTTCAGCGCTGCGAAAAGTGCAAGAAGCCGTTCCTGCTGGTCGCTCGGGTGGCGGCGGCCGCGGCACCCGCCGGAAAGCCGATCAAGGTGACGTACTCGGAGACTGCGCTGCGCCGCTCGGCGACCGTCGACGATGCGGGCGTCAGCTGCTCGACGCTGGATCCGGTCACCGGGCTGCTTCCGATGGACACCCGCAAGATTCCGTTCACGGACATCGCGACGATCGGGCTCTACCGGCGCATCGATTGGGCGCTGCTGATCGCCCTGGTGCTGCTGTTCCTCTTGCCGGTGGTGGTGCCGCTGGTGATCGCGAGCTTCAACGTCCCCGTCGTCTTCGCGTTCTCCCTTCCTTGCGTTGCGCTGTTCGGACTCGGGCTCAAGAAGAGCATCGGGGTCGGCGTGCAGCGGATGCGGGTGGTCAGCGCCACGCAGGCGGAGGTGGTCCTCAAGCTCCGGTTCGATGCGCCGATGTGGAAGCGGAAGAAGTTCGTCGACGCGGTGCTGACCCGCAGCGGCGTCGAAGCTGCCGTCTGGCCCTGAAGCCTGTTTGAGCGGCATTCGCCCAGCGACATCGTCAGGCGCTGGTGGCCTGGGCCCAGGGACCGGTGGCTGAGCGGTTGGAACTTGGCGCGAACGGCGTCGAGCGCGTCGGCGTCGTGCTCGGTTCGGACGCACCGGTGTTGCCGAGCTGGCAGGGAAAGGGGGGCTGGGCTCCTCGGCTTGAGTCCGGCAACTGCGCACGGTAGCCCGTGGCGCGGCCGCTCTTCGAAGACAGGCGCACTTCGTTCTGGATTCGCCCCCCCTCCTCGCTTGGCAGGCCATGAGGACCCTCCGCGCCCAGAACGTGCTGGTGCATTGTGAAGGCGGCCTCGGCCGCGCGGGGGCGATTGGCGGCTGTTACCTGACGGCGCTCGGACACTCGCCTGAAGCCGCGCTCGCGATGTTGGTTCAGAGCAGGGGCAGCCCCCACTGCCCCGAGACCGAGGAACAGCAACAGTTCATCTGCGACTTCGCTCGTGAATCCCGCGCTCGGCGCAAATAGTTGATGGCCCCCCGGGAACCGGGTCAAATCACTTCGGGTTCGCTTCACTGAACGGGGAAACATGCACCTACGAAAGCTCGCCGTGATTCTCGTCGTTGGCGCTGGGGTCGGACTGTCGGGCTGCAGCAGCTCCACCGGCGGCGCCGGCGGTGGTTCAGGCGGCTCTGCCGGCGGCGGTTCGGGCGGCGCCGGCGGTGGGACGGGCGGCGCTGGCGGCGGGACGGGCGGCGCCGGCGGTGGGACGGGCGGTGGCTCCGCAGGCGCGGGCTGCCCTGCGTACTCAGCGACTGACGCGACGCACCACCTCTACGGCTCTGCGACCTCGACTCCAATCATCACGGCCGACGAGACCTGGAAGGCCGACCACGTCTACTTCGTGATGTCGACGTTCACCGTCCGCGGCTGCACCCTGACAATCGAAGCGGGCGCGCGCGTCTGCCTTGGAAAGGGCTCGGGCTCGACGCCGACGATCTTCGTCGACGAGAACGGCGCCACCGAAGGCAAGGTGCTGATCAACGGAACTGCGGCGCGCCCGGTGGTCTTCGATCGCGCAACGCCGACCGACGTGTACTCCGGGTTCCAGTTCACCGCGCAGTCGCAGGCCCGCTTCGATCAGGTCGTCTTCAGAAACGGCGGCAACGGTGGCCAGGGGGTCCTCAACTTCGCAGCGAACCACCTCCACGCCGCGGTCCTGCGCAACGTGCACCTCGAGAGCTTCTTCAGCAGTGGTCTCAGCGTTCGCCACCCGCTCGGCCTCTCCGCCGATTCGACCTTGTTCGTCGACTCTCAACAGGCAGCAGCGACTGCCCCGGTCCTGCGCACCTCGATCGCGGCGTTCAAGACCTTCAGCGCCGCGAGCCTCAAGATCGCCGGCACGATTCCGGCCGCCACCCGCGTCATCGCCTTCACCGACGCTGATGTCAGCGCGAACCTCACGCTCTCGAACGTGTTCGGAGCGCCCTTCTTCGCCGAGGCCGACAACCTCATCGTCCGGCGCCTCAACGCGGGTGACCCTATCCCTACGCTGACCGTCGAAGCTGGCACCACGGTTCGCTTCAACGACGGCAAAGAGCTGATCGTCGGAGACACCGGCACGGGTGGGGAGGGGAATCTGACCGTCAACGGAACCGCGGCGAGCCCCGTGGTCTTCACCAGCGCGACGACTCCCGCCGCACGCGGCCTCTGGAGCGGAGTCACCTTCTACGCCGGTGGGGCTGGCACCGCGGTCCTCCACTACCTGCAGCTCGAGAACGCAGGGGGCCCCGCTGGCGCGAACCTGATCAACTGCCGCAGCCCCGTGCTCGCCGACGCCGTTCAGGGCGCGCTGAAGTTGCTCCCGGTTCAGACCCAGGATTACGCGGGCCCGACCATCGACAATCTCAAGGTGCTGCGTTCGGGCGGCGACGGCATCGCGTTCAAGTGCGTGGCCCTGGGCTGTCTGACCACCGACTACACATCCGCGATCACCGGCTCGGACAATCAAGGCGTGCTGGTTCGAGCGCTCGGCTGCAACTGAGCTGCTCGACGTCGACCGCGAACAGGTAGGCCGCCAGGTGGTACATTCAGTCAATGGGCGGCGCGGTTCCGAAGTGGGTGATTTCGAACGAGGCTTCGATTCGGCGCGAGACCGAACAGTCCCGTCGACAGACTCCTGAGGAACGTTGGCGAGACGTCGTGGGAGCCTGCGACCTGCTCCGTTTCTACTGGGAGATCCCTGGCTATCCTGAGCGGGTGAAGGCGGCTGTGGACCCGCTGCCTGAATCGTCTCGACGCGCATTCGCTCGGCTCCGCGCCGAGTATCGGCGGGCTCGGCGTGCCTGAAGAGCCCTTCAATGCGGCTCAAATCGGGTTGAAGCTCGCCGAGGCGCTCGAGGCGGCGGGGATCCCCTACGCGATCGGTGGAGCTCTTGCCTACGGCGTCTGGGCCCTGCCCCGCGCGACCAAGGACGTGGATCTCAATCTCTTCGTTCTTCCGGAGAAGCTGCCCGGCGCCCTCAACGTGCTGGTCAAGACAGGTGTCGTCCTCAATCGTGAAGAGGCGCTGCGGGAGGCCGCCGAGGAAGGGCTGTTCATCGGCTGGGTGGGCGCGTGCCGCATCGACGCCTTCACGCCCAGCATCCCGTTCTCGTGGGAGGCGCTGAAGACCCGCGTCTCGATTGGCGTCGGTGGCCGTTCCGCCTGGTTCCTCTCCGCGGAGGCGCTCTCGTTCTTCAAGATGATGTTCTTTCGGGGCAAGGACATCGTCGACCTCGAGCGGTTGGTCAGCGGAATGGGGAAGGCCCTCGATGCTGCCTATGTTCGCAGATGGCTGGTCGAGACGATGGGCGAGGACGACGAGCGGGTTCGCAAGTGGGACGCGCTGTGTGCCTCGCTGGGACCCGACAGCGTTGCCTGATTGGTTCGCCGCCGGCTTCTCCAACAGCGTGTAGATCGCGAACAAGCCCGCGAGGTCCATCGGGTCTTCGGGATCCCTGTCCCAACCCAGCAGGTGAACTCTCATGAACCCCTCGCGCTGCAAGCTGCAGACCCGCAGCGGACACTGGGACTCGGGCGTCGATGCGAGAGAGTCAACGCCAGACCGCGCTCAGCCGACCTTCGGTGCGTCTACCTGCTGCTCGCCTGCGCCAGTTCGCTGCGCAGGCCCCCGCGGTGTCAGCGGCGGCGATCTTCGACCGGTTCGCCTTTGCGCGCGCGCAGACGCTCTTGCTCCGCACGGGCGGCCTCTTCGGCGCGCTTTCGCTCGGCCTCGCGACGCGCCGCCTCGGCTTCCTGCGCCCGCTTTTCTCCTTCGGCGCGCTGCTGGACCATTTCCTGCTGGTGGCGCTCCTGGTCCGCGCGTTGCTGCTGGAACATCTCCTGTTGACGGCGCTGAGCGTCCGCGGCCCGGAAGGCATCGGCCTCGTGCTGGCGACGGTCCTGCTCGGCGCGTTGCTGCTCGGCCCGCTGCTGCTCGGCGCGTTGCTGCTCGGCCCGCTGTTGCTCGGCCCGCTGCTGCTCGGCGCGCTGTTGCTCGGCCCGCTGCTGCTCGGCGCGCTGCTGCTGCACCTGGCGTGCGACATCCGCTTCTCGTTGACGGCGGTCTTGCTCCGCGCGCTGCTGTTCCGCAACCCGCGCGACGTCGGCCTCTCGCTGCCGGCGATCCTGCTCGGCGCGCTGCTGCTCGACCGCCGCCCGCCGCCGCTCAACATCGGCCCGGACCGCGTCTGCTTCGCGCTGGAGCCGTTCCTGCTCCGCGCGCTGCTGGAGGGCGATCCGCGCGGCGTCCGCTTCCTGCTGCCTGCGGTCCTGTTCCGCACGCTGCTGGTCGCCCGCGACCCGGCGGCGCTCGGCGTCGGTCCGTGCCGCGTCGGCCTCGCGCTGCAGCCGTTCCTGTTCGGCGCGTTGCTGCTGGGCGACTTCGCGCTGGCGGCGATCCTGCTCGCCGCGCTGCTGCTCGTCGGCGACCCGCCGGCGCTCGGAGTCGGTCCGTGCCGCGTCGGCCTCACGCTGGAGCCGGTTCTGCTCGGCGCGCTGCTGTTCGGCGACCCGCGCCGCGTCCGCCTCGCGCTGGCGGCGATCCTGCTCCCCGCGCTGCTGCTCACCCGCGACCCGGCGGCGCTCGGCGTCGGTCCGGGCCGCGTCGGCCTCGCGCTGCAGTCGATCCTGTTCCGCGCGCTGCGCAAGCCGAGTTGCTTCCGCTTCGCGCTGGCGGCGCCCGTCCGTCTCTCGCTGGCGGCGCGCATCTCCGGCGCGGCCATTGTCGCTCCCCGGGTTGCGCGGGTTCGCCGCCTGGCGGTCGCGGTAAGCCGCGGCGCGTTGCTCCGCGGCGCGGCGGTCGTCCGGGTCGTACCGTCCGACCGCCATCGAGCCATGCGGGCTCTGGCGGCCCCGGTCACCATGGCGCCACGCACTGTCCGGGCCCGTGGGCCAACGCTCGCCGCCAGCGGTGCGGCCCCAGCGATTGACCGGGCGGGTGCGCCGGTAGCAGTCGTCGCAGTCCGGCAGGTAGCGCCCGTAGAGGTCGCTGCTGAAGATCACCGTCACGTCCGCGAACCGCCAGTACGACGCCGGAGCGCCAGGCCCACCGATTGGGCCCGACGCCTGCCAGCCGACGAAGCCGTCGCCGTCGCGCCACTCGACCCACGCCGGACCCCACGTGGTGTCGGGGATCCACGCCCACCTGCCGATCCACACCCAGCGGCCGTAGTGGCAGACCGCCCAGCCGATCGGCTCGAGGGAGATCCAGGTGAGCCCGTACGCCGAGTCCTCCCAGTATCCGTTGGAGTAGGGCGCGTAGTCCCGCTGTGCCGGGTAGAAAACCTGGCCCCAGGTCACATCCACGCTCCACGTGCCGTACGGCGCGAGGTCCTCGTAGAAGTTCTCGACCGCGGGCACCGAGTAGCCCGGAGGTCCGGCGCTGAGGTCCACATACCCGCGGTCGACGTACCCGGGGTCGACGTATCCCGGGGCGCTCTGCGGGATGGGGGGCCCGGCAGTGACGACGAGCGCCGGGGCACAGGCGAAGAAGCTGACCGCGAGGAGGGAAGTGAGTGCGAGTCGCATCACCCCATCCGACGCACCGAGACGCAAAAGATTCAAGGCGATAGCGTGCCCCCGCCATGTGGCTGCGTTTCGCGATGTTGTCGAACCTCGGGGTCGGAGCGGGCGCGATGCTCTACGCCTGGCTGCTGCTGCGGCGCACCGATCGCCAACAACTGCACGCGCGCCTGGCGATGTTCCTGCTGTGCCTCGGCACCGGGCTGGTCGCTCGCGGCGTCTTCTGGATCGGGGATCTCAAGGTCGCTCTCGACGTGATGTGGGTCACCTTCGCGATCTCCCCCCTGGCGCTGGCGTTGTTCTTCGAGGCGCTGCTGCACCGTCCGCTGCCGCTGGCGCTCAAGGTGCTGCTGCTCGCGGGCACCTTCGGCTTCCTCCTCGGCGGCTTCATCGGGCTACGCGCGGCGTGGAACCAGGGGCTGCTCGCCTTCAACCTCGTCGTCGTCCTCTGGCTCGGCGTCCTCTCGGCGCTGCGGGTCCGCCAGCTCGCCGCCGGCCCGGTGCGGCGCTTCTACGCGACCGGCGCGCTGCTCTGCTTCATCGGGGCGGTGTTGATCGGCGCCGACTGGCAGCAGGGCTACGGGCTCGAGGTCCCCCGCCTGGGCGGCCTCGCGGTCGGCCTGGCGATGTACTTCGGGGCCTCGAACCTCCATGGCGGCGCCGAGTTCCGGATGCGGAGCACGCTCGGCCGGCTCTTCGTCGCGCTGCTGCTCGCCGCCGCCGCCGGAGCGATCGTCGCCGCGCTCCACCCCGAAGTGGGCGCCGGGCTCTTCGCCTCGGTGGTCGCCTCGCTGATCGCCCTCGAGCTGGTGGTCGAGCCGATTCGGATGAGCGTCGCCAAGTCCGACGCCCAGGCCTACGAGCTGGCGCTGGAACGGTTGGGCCGAGTGCCGCTGCAATCGCTCGACGCGCTGAGCGCCTCGCTGCGGACCTGGCCCGAGGTGCGCCGGCTCGAGCACCTGAGCGTCGAGAAGCTCGCCACCGGCGGCTACGACCACCTGGCCGACTACTTCGCCGCCAATGGCAACGTGGTCAGCGAGCACCAACTGCGCCTGCAAGGGCTGCTCGCCGGCACGGCTGCGTCCCAGCGCTCGGTCGAGCAGCTGACCCACCTGATGAAGGCGTGGGACCTCTCGCACGTCGCCTGGCTCGGCCCGGGCCGCGGAGTGCTCGGGGTCTCGTTCAACGTCGGCCTCGAAGAGCGGATCTACGAGCGCTTCTTCTCCGTCGTGGCGTTGCTCTACCAGCTCGTCCCCCAGGCGCGGACGTGAGCGAGCGCCGGGGCCCGTGGACCGCGCTCGGAGCAGCGCTCTCCGGAAAAGACTTCCTCTCGATTCGTCTCTCGATCGGCCGCTTCGACCTCGAGTTCTGGGAAAGGCCCGGCCTGTGGTGCACCGACGCCCAGCTGGCGACGATGACCGCCGAGCTGCGCACCGTGGCGGCCGCGGGCCAGCGGGGAAAGCCGGTGCCGCAGTACGGGGTGCTGCTGGGAGATCGGAAAGATCTCTGCCGCCGCATCATCACCGTCGCCTACGACCGCGAGCAGAAGAAGGCGGTGGGCTTCAACGCGATCGTCCTGCTCGACCTCGACGTCGGCGTCCGCACCGAGACGGTGCTCCACCTCGGCCTGACCTACATCGACCCCAGCAGCCAGGGCCAGGCGCTGCCGGCGCTGCTCTACGGCGCCTCGACCTTTCTCACCTTCTTCAAGGGTGGCCTGCGCGCCTTCTGGGTGAGCAACGTCACCCAGGTGCCCTCGGTGATCGGCAAGTTCTGCTCGACCTACTCCGAGGCGTACCCGAGCCCGGTGGTGCCGGTGCGGCAGACGTTCTCCCACCTGACGCTGGCGCGGCAGATCATGCGCACCGAGCGCGCGGCCTTCGGGGTGGCCGACGACGCGCCCTACGACGAGGTGCGGTCGGTGATCCTCGACGCGTACACCGGCGGCTCGGACGAGCTGAAGAAGACGTTCGCCGAGGCGCCGAAGCACCGCGACCCACGGGTCAACGCCTGGTGCGAGAAGGAGCTCAACTACGCGCGCGGCGACGACGTGCTTCAGCTGGGCCGCTGCTCGCTCGGCACCGCGGTGCGGTTTCTTCGTGAGAAGTTGCCCAAGGGCAGCGCGGTGCAGCTGATCTACCAGGCGGTGGTGTTGCTCGCGTTCGGCACCGTCATCCCCGTCGTACGTTGGCTCATTCCTCCCGTGGACAAGACGACATGACGACCCCCTTCAGCTACGCCGAGTTCACCACCCGCAACCTGGGGTTCATCACCGCCGAGCAGCAGCAGAAGCTGCGCGCGGCCCACGTCTTCATCGGCGGCGTCGGAGGCATGGGCGGTGCCGCGGTCGCCTGCCTGGTGCGCTCGGGAGTCGGCCGCTTCACCATCGCCGACATCGACGTCTTCGAGGTGTCGAACCTCAACCGCCAGATGTTCGCCAACATGGACTCCGTGGGCCAGTCGAAGGCGCAGGCGACCGCCGACGGGCTGTTGAAGGTGAACCCCGAGTGCCAGGTGACGGTGCTCGACGGCACCTGGGTGAAGCAGCTCGACACCCTGCTGCCCACCGTGGACGTGGCGATCAACGGCTGCGACGACACCCGCGCCTCGGTGGCGCTGATGCGGGCCGGGGCGCAGCATCAGAAGACGGTGGTCGACGCGTTCGCCTCGACGCTTCCCAACGTCTACGTGGTGCGGCCTTCCGACCCGCGGCCCGAGGCCGTCTTCGGGTACCCGTGTGTCGGCAAGCCGCTGGAGGCGATCGACGCGGCGATGGCCGCCGAGTGCCTCGGCAAGGAGATCGAGTGGGTGATGACGCACTCGAGCAGCGCAGAGCACGTCGACCTCGACATCGCCGGCGAGGTGGTCGCGGGGAAGCGGAAGCGGATCTCCTTCGCGCCGATGGTCTGGGTCACCGGCTGCTTCATGGCCTACGAGGCGATGAGGGCGATCCTCGGCCTGCCGGGTGGCCCGGGTCCGGGCGGCGCCTTCTACAACCCGTGGACGCTGCGGGCCGAGCGGCCCAAGCCGCAGCCCATCGCCGCGATCCGGCGCTTCTTCGTGCGGCGGTTTATGAAGTCGATGCTGGCGAAGAGCTCCTAACCGGTTAAGGGCCTGAAATCGGATTACCCGATCGTTCTCGCGGCCGATCCATCCCCGCCCGCTTTGTTGCGCTCCCTCTGCGCACCGAGCAGTGCGCGACGGTCGCGCGCCTCACTGGCGGGGTGCCTCGACCCCGATATCCGCTCGGGTAATCCGATCTCAGGCCCTAAGGAATCAGCAGCAGCTTCCCCACGACCTTCGCGCCCTGGGACAGCTGGTGCGCCTGCTCGGCCTCGGCGAGCGGGAAGCGCTTCTCGATCGGCAGCGCCAGCTCGCCCTTCACCATCGCCGCGACCAGCGGAGCGATCATCTTCCGGTTGGGGCGTCCGAGCACCGCCACCACGTTCGAGGCGAAGGCCATCGCGGGCCAGTCGGCGGGGCGCACCGCGACCAGCGCGATCTTCCCGCGGGGGGTGAGCAGCTTCCGCGACGCTTCGAGCGGATAGTTCTCGGTGCCGACGGCGTTGAGGATCAGATCGAACGGCCCGTGGCCCGCGGCCGCCGCGAGCGCGTCGCCCTGAGTGTAGTCGATCGCCACCGCGCCGAGCTTCTCGACGAGCGCGACGTTGCGGCCGGAGCAGATGCCGAACGCCTTCGCGCCGAGGCCCCGCGCCAGCTGAATCGTCGCCTGGCCCACCCCGCCCGAGGCGCCGATGACGAGCACCTTGGCTTTGCCCTTCTCGATCGTCGCCAGCGAGGCGACCTCGAAGCCTCTGAGCGCGGTGGCGCCGGGCACGGGCAGACAGGCCGCGTCCTCGAACGAGACGCTGTCGGGCAGCGCGGCGCACTGGTCGTCCCGCACCACCACCTGGTCCGCGTAGCTGCCTCGCTGACCGCGCGAGAAGTCGGTGGCGCCGACCACGCGGGCGCCGGCCTTCAGATCTGCCTCGGCCCCCGCCTCGAGCACCTCGCCGGCGAAGTCGATGCCGACGACGAGCGGACCGGACGGACCGACGAAGCGGTAGGCGAGGCGAATCGGCCCTCCGCTGCGCATCTTCCAGTCCACCGGATTCACGCCGATCGCCTTCACCCGTACCCGCAGATCGTGGGGCCTAAGCTTCGGGTCCGGCAGCTCGATCAAGCGCAGCGGGTCGGTGGCACAGCTGGAGGTGGCGACGCGCATGGCGGACATCTCTCGCAACAAGGCGCCGCGGCGGCAACTGAATCTCTCTGCCGGCGCGAGTTCGAGCGCGGGCCACGGTTGGGCATAAGCTCCAGCGCTGAAATGAACCCTGTACTCACCGGCTGGCTGAAGTTTCGCGACTACGTCTCCGACGACTTCCTCGGTGGCCCGAAGGTCCTCAAGGCCGCGTGGGTGATCAACCTCCAGAAGGGCGGAACGTTGGCGTTCGTGCTCGGGCTGATGTGGTGGTTCGACAACTGGAGCGCTACCGCCTGGACCTACGCGGCGCTGCACGGCAGCTACGGGCTCTGCTGGCTCTTGAAGGACCGCGTCTTCCCGGATCCGAACTGGGAGAAGAAGGTGACCTTCGGCAGCGCGGTGATGATGTGGGCGCTCGGCCTGGGGCTCTACTGGGTCGCGCCGGTGTTGATCGTCACCCAGCACATCGAGGCTTCCCCCGCGCTGCGCGCCACGGCCACCATTCTCTACGTCCTCGGCGTGGTGACGATGATGGGCAGCGACGCCCAGAAGCACTTCGTGCTGCTGGCGAAGCGCGGGCTGATCACCAACGGCTTCTTCGCGCGGGTGCGGCACCCCAACTACCTGGGAGAGATGGTGCTCTACGGGAGCTTCGCGCTGCTGGCTCAGCACTGGGCGCCGTGGGCGGTGCTGGCGTGGATCTGGCTTGGCGTGTTCCTGCCGAACATTCTCCGCAAAGAGGCGAGCATGTCGCGCCACCCCGAGTGGGCGGCGTACCGCGCCCGCAGCGGCTTGCTGCTCCCCGCGCTGGGCGGGCAGGAGCTCGAGGCGTCGCCGCGGCCGCAGGCGCACGGGCCCTGACTCGGCGCTTCGCGACCTCGCTGTGGCTGGCGTTGGCGCCGATCACGGCGTCGGCGCAGATGCTCAGTGACCAGGGGCCGCCGGAGCACCGGCTGATTCACCGCAACACCTTCGCGGTGAGGGTCAACCCGCTCGGCGCGGGGTGGGAGGGCAAGTTTGCCTACCGCCACCGGCTCTTCGTCAGCCCGTCGCTGGCGTTCCGCGACAACTTCCTCGGTATCGGAGTCTCTCCGTCGTTGACGCCGACGTACGGCCGGCTCGGACTCTACGCCGAGGCTCAACCGGCGACGTTCCTCGGCTTCTGGGCGACCTATGACGTGATGCAGTACTTCGGCGACTTCAACCAACTGCAGTCGTTTCCCAACGCCCAGGCCGACTTCTCCGAGCCGGCGCTGAAGCGGCGGCCCGCCGGCTACCCGACGCTGGGGACGATCTTCACTGCCGCGGTGAACGTGAACCTGCGCTTCGGGCCGATCGTCATTCGCGACACCTTCAAGCTGAGCCGGCCGGACTTCCCGCTCCACGAGGGGGACACCGTCTTCTACGAGCAGCTCACCGACGTGCTGACGCCCAACCGGCGGGTGACGGTGGTGAATGACCTCGACCTGCTCTGGCAGACGCCGCTCACTGGCTTCTTCGCCGGCTTGCGCTACAGCGCCGCCGCGCCGCTCTACGGGTCGGACAATGGTCCTGCGGACAACTCGACCCACCGGTTGGGGCCGATTCTCGCGTGGCGGATCTTCGACCGCGATGGGGCACGCTTCAATCAGCCGACAGTGGCGGTGGTGATCAACTGGTACTTGAAGCACCCGTACCGCACCGGGCAGCAGACCCCGACGGCGATCCCCTACTTCGCGCTCGCGTTTCAGACCTCGGGAGACTTCCTGCCGCTGGACGAG
Organism: Archangiaceae bacterium; assembly: GCA_043776025.1. Classification (GTDB taxonomy): domain Bacteria; phylum Myxococcota; class Myxococcia; order Myxococcales; family Myxococcaceae; genus JAYVRT01. Next base: position 13,885 of record JAYVRT010000722.1, read on the forward strand.
CCATCCGCGCCCCCGGCGCTCTGACTCACTGCGGCCGCGCCAGCAGCGTCGAGGCCGACGCGACGCCGCCGGGTGGCACGAGCAGCTGCACCACCCCGCGCGCGTCGGCGACCGCGGGGAAGCTGGCGAGCTTGCCGGTGCCGGTCTTGTTCCACACCAACAGCTGCACCGCGGCGCCGGGCACGAACCCGCCGACGGCGAGCGGCTGCGCGGTCGACTTGCTATTCGCCGCCACCGCCGCGGCCCCTTGCCCGTTGGGCGCGCGGAACGTCGCGATGCTCTCTCCCGCGACCGCACCGTGGGTCTGTACCGCGCGCCACCCGGCGCCGATCGTCGCGGTGAACAGCTGGGTGACGAAGTAGGCCGGCTTTTTCACGAAGCCCTCCGCCTCGGCGCCGGTCATCGACCATGACTCCCAGGGCGTGCCGCCGCCCGGGTTGGCTCCCCACCGCGCGGCCCCGGAGAAGCCCGCGCGCGCGGCGGCGAGCACCAGCTGCGCCTCACGGAACGCTCCGACCGGGCTGTCACGCAGCGGCACCCGGCTGCCGTCGGGGAGCACCACGTCGCCCGGGCGATCCTCGGTGGCCTGCGCGCCGAGCTTGCTCCCCCGGACGCCGTACTCGGTGAGCAGCAGCTGCGGAGCGGCGTGGCCAGGAGGCATCGCGGCGTCGACTTCGCGGCGAAGCTGCCTCAGCCGCTGCTCGACGCTGGCGGCAGCCTCGCCGTCATGCGCGTAGACGTGAAAGGAGAAGCCGTCGACGACCGGGGCGAGCTTTGGGACGACAGCGGCGATCCACTCCGCCGACTGGTCCGAGTAGGTCAGGTCGCCGGCGATCACCTGCACCTTCGCGCGCCCCTGTGGCCCCAGGGTCGAGCGCAGCGAGCGGTCGAGGTCCTGGTAGAGCGACACCAGCTGCTGCGGAGTCAGCTTCGTCCGGTTCGGCTCGTTCTGGGCGCTGACGATGAAAGAGCCGGGCTGGCTGCCGGCGAGCCCCTTCACCAACGTGGCGAAGCGGTCGGTGAGCTGGAGCAGCTGCGCCGGCGTGGTGCGGTATCCCCGCGGAAGGTTCCACAGACACAGGTCAACACGGCCGCCGTGCTGGGCCGCGAGGCCGGACAGGTGCTGCAGCTGCCCCAGCTGCGCGCGGGCGGCGTCGGCCGCGGCCGGATTCGCCGCCACCCAGGAGGCATCCTGAAGGCTCAAGATCGCGGGGTCGACGCGCACCCGCGTCACCTGTGGGTGAAGGTTCGCGATCTGCTGCTCGCCCCGGGCGATCGCCTCAGGGCTCGTCGCCGCGACGCCCGGCTTCGGCGTATAGACGACCGGGTTGCTGTGGGCGCCGACGCCCTCCCAGACGTCCGACGGAGCACCTGCCGGCCGGCGGCTGATCGCGACCGCCGGCGCCTGCGTCCGCGAGGCGGTGGAGCGGAAGGTGGAGGCGTGCGCGGGGAAGGTGATCATGCCCGTGGGTGTGCAACGCCGCCGCCAACGCGCCCTGCCTGACGGCGGGGACTTGCGCGGCGCCCCCTGTCACCTCGAGTGGACAGGTGCTGCGCCGAGGCGTCAGCGCGCGACGGCGGCCCGGAGCCGGGCAGTGCCCCGCTTCTGGGCCTCGCGCTCGATGTTGGCGAAGGTGTCGGTGAGGCCGGCGGCGTTGGCCCGGTTCGCGGCGAAGGCCGGCACCGAGCCCGCGGGGTCGACGCAGAGCCGGTAGATGACGTGGGAGGACTTGCCGTCGGCCGCGGGCGTGACCTGCCAGCTGCCCTCGCTGAGCTTGAGCCGAATCACCGAGTGGCGCTCGGGAAGGCGGGTCGGTGCGGCCGACCAGTGGTTGGCGAACACGCCCTGCGGATCGGTGCGGGCATCGCGATCGAGGTAGGCCTTGTGAATCACGTCGCGCGCCGAGAGCACCGGCAGATCGTGCTTGCTGTA
>JAYVRT010000723.1:0-15753 GCA_043776025.1 Archangiaceae bacterium
GGAAGAACGTTCCTCCGCCCAACAGCAGACTGGCGATGGCCGCGAACATGGGTGCCTTATTCCGGGTGAGCGTCGCCGCGCGTGTCGCTGGCCGCGGCACCACGGATGACCTGGATGGTGTTGAAGCGCTTCTGCTGGAGAATCCGGGTGCGCTCGCCCGACAGCAGGGTGTTGATCGTCGCGCGGCCGCGCTCTTCGATCACGTCGACGTCGTCTTCGTTCCGCAGTGTCAGGGTGAGCGCGCCGAGCTCCTGGGCGAGCACCAGCACCTCGGCCTCCTCGGGGAGCACGAGCATGCTGACGTTGCCGTAGTCTCGCTGGCTCTCGGGAATGAGGTTGACGTTGGTGGTGCCGGTGATCTTCCCCGTGGCGAGGATGATCACGTTCTGCATCAGCGTCACCGCGACGTTCTCGTTGGTCTGGGGATCCTTGAAGGTGCCGATGATGTCGATGTGATCGTTGGGCCGCACCCAGCCGCCGACCGCGGTCGTCTTCCCCGCCTCGATGGTGATCGCCCGGGCCTTCTTCTGGACCTTGGTCGACAGGCGCTCGGCGGCCTTGGTCGTCTCGAACTCGCTCCACAGCAGCGGGTCGCCGGCCTGCACCGGCACCAGCACCTTCTGGTTCACCACGTAGCTGGCCGAGTCGGGCTTGACCACCGAGGAGGTGACGAACTGCTCCGGCACGCTGCGCTGGGAGATCATGTCGAAGGTCACCACCGTGCCCTCGGAGATGTCCGTCGCGGCGACCACGACTGGCACCAGGTTCCACCCGCGGCGGACGTCGGCCTCCTTCTTCTTGATCGCCGAGTAGCCGACGGTGCCGGAGACGAGCCCGAGCACCACCGCGGCGATCAGCGGGGTGCTGCGGCCGAACGACGATCGCCCCGGGGGCCGCGGCGCGGGTGCGCGTTCTTCGCGGCGCGCGCGCCCAGGCGCCTGCTCGAGCTTGGGCGCGTTGCGGTCGTACTTCAGACCCGCCAGCGACTGCTCGAGCGCTTCGACGTCGGCGTCCTTGCCTTCCTTGTCCCAGAGGTAGTCGTCACCCATCGGACGGGCCTCCTTTGAGGCCGAGCTTCTCTTTGAGCATCGCCATTCCGCGGTGCAGGTTCACCCGCACCGAACCTGGCGTCAGTCCGGTGGCCTCGGCGATCTCCGGGCCGGTCATCCCCTGAATCAGACGCATCGCCAGCGTCTCGCTGTACGCATCGGGCAGCGCGCGGAGCGCGACCAGCACCTTGCGCGCGTCGGGAGCGCTCGAGGCGTCGGGAGCGGCCATCGGCAGCTCCTCGGGCAGCTCGTCGTGCATCGGGCGGTCACGGAGGAAACGGGCGATGCGCGCGCGCGCCACCTGGGCCAGCCAGCCGCCGAAGGCCGCGTCGTCCTCGAGCGTCGCCAGCTTCTGCAGGGCGATGACGAAGACGTCCTGGGTCAGGTCGGGGGCGTCCGACGCGGGGACTTTGCTGATCACGATGCCGTGCACCATGCCGCAGAAGTGGCCGTGCAGCGAAGCGAAGGCCCCTCGGTCACCATGCCGCGCGCTCGCCACCCACCCCACCCAGCGCGGACGGCGCACTTCGCCGCCCACCTGGGGCGTGGCTGCTTCGGCGGTGCGGGAGGCGGCCATCGGTTGGGAGGAGCTTCCCATGGGAGCCGCCCCGGGCTCGAACCGTTAACCGGGGGGCGCAGAAGCCAGCAACTGCGAACCGTTAGAAACCGGCGAACTTGCGCAGCGCGGCGAGGCCGCCGTTGAAGATGTCGTGGTCGAACCCGGGGCCGTCGGAGGTCTGGACGAAGGGGACGTTCTTCGGTGCCGGGCCGCTCCACTTGGCTTCCCACATCGGCGCGTGGGGCACGGCGGCGCGGGCGGCGTTGACGCGGCTGGCCGAGGTGTAGACCAACGGCCAGAGGCCAGTGACCTTGTGGATGTAGTTGGCGGCGTCGTGGAGCGTGCGCGGGCTGGACAGCGCGCTGCCTTCCCAGTCGAGGGCGAGCCGGGTGCCGGGCTGGAGCTTGCCGTGGATGCCGAGCGCGGAGAGGAAGTGCTTCGCCTGGCCAGCGCCGTTGCCGGGCTGGAGGTAGTGGTAGGCGACGCGCAGCGACATCTTCCCGTTGTGGATCTTCTTGCCCAGCTCGTTCCATCGAGACCGGAAGGAGGTGTCGGTGTAGGTCGTGCCCTCGGTGGCTTTGATCGCGGTGAACTGCTTGCCGCGAATCGACTGCTCGAAGGTGCCGCTCGACTGGTAGTGCGAGGTGTCCGCGCCCGAGAGCCGGCCCGGACCGGGCTTCCACGGCTCGCCGTACTTGGGTGCCGGCGGGTGCTTGAGCGCCGCGAGGCCCAGCTGCTGGCGGTCGGCGTTGAGCTGCTTGAAGGACAGCGCGGCGCTCGCCGGCTGGAGCAGCTTGATCGCCGCCGCCTTGTCCTTGGCGATGGCGGTGTCGAACTTGTCCTGGGTGGTCGCTTCCTTGATGCCGAGCGCGAAGACCTGGCCCACCGCCGAGAGGAACCCGCTCATCGAGGGCGCGGCGACGAAGCCGTCGACGACCTTCTGCTCCTGGGTCTTGATCGCCGCCAGGGCGCGCGTCTCGTTGCTGCGCAGCGACTTGAGCTGCGAGAGGTCCCGGTTCAACTGCTTCACGGCGGCTTGAGCCTTCATGGTCGGTCTCCATCCGGGGCGGTTTCTCACCCGGTGAGGAGTTATCGGGCCACGCCTGTCTCCCGACATGTCGCCGGTTGGCAGATCCGTTGACGATTCGGCCGAATTAACCGGCGAATTACGGCACGGTGATGAAGAAGCCCAGCGCGCAATTCGCTTCGCGGATCGAGCGGCGGCGCGAGACTCAGACAGAGCGTCTGCGCCGGAGCAGAGCCAGCGCACAGACGAAGGGAAGGATCGCCATCACTGCCGGAGCTGTCGAGCACCCTCGGGTCGTCGTGGTCGGCGCCATCAGGCAGGTGTCGGTCAGATACGGCGCGGCGCAGTCGCCGCAGCTCGCCGGCGCTGTGGCTTGAGCCGCGCTGAGGGAACAGTGGCACGAAAGAGGATCTCCCCCATCCGTCGAGGTCTGGGTGACGTCGAAGCCGATGCAGGCGCGCTCGAGGGCGAACGCGGCGGTGGAAGAGAAGAGGAAAAGAACCAGGGCGAATCGCATGGGGAAACGTTCCGTTGCTCGCCGGCCGCCTGCGGCAGGCTACGAGCGAACGCGCCACCGAAGCAAATCCCCGCGGTGGGCTAAGGCACGGTGACGAAGAAGTCCGTCTCGGCGCGGCGGCACTCCTTGCCGTGCAGCCGCAGCCGGTAGGTGCCAGCGGCGAGAGAGGGCGGCACCAGCCCTTCCCAGTTGCCGGTCATCGAGTCGACCACGCCCTGCTTCAGGGGGACGCCGCCGAGCAGCACGTCGAGCACGCTCTGGAGATTCTTGCCCTCGAGCACCACCGGGTCGCCGCGGACCGCGGGCGAGCGCACCGCGGTGAGGACCGGCGGCGCCATGAAGGGGTCACAGACGAAGAAAGGTTGTTCCATCCACGTCTGGCCGCCGCGGGTGTCGCGCATCACCACCTGGAAGATGCCGGTGCGCTTGAGTGGAAGCAGGTCGAGCGGGTTGTCGCGCGAGCCGGGCGCGGTGAAGATGCCTTCGATCTTTCCCCGAAGCGCGATCCGCCCGTAGTTGAACCGGCCCGAGGTCGAAAACCAGGCGGAGGTCAGCTGCTCGACCTTGTCCACCGGCCCGGTAGGCGTGTCCTGGACGAACGGCTCGAACGACGACTCGGGAGCATCTACCGCCACCGTCAGCTTCTCCGCGGCCGTCACCTGCACCTGGGCGCCGGGGAACTGCAGCTCTCCGGCGACGTAGAAGCCGCTGATGATCGGGTTGGTGTTCCGCGCCGTGGCTTCGCTGACCTTGATTCGGAACAGCGAGATCACCGACTGCACCTGCTTCGTCCGCACCTTCTCAACCAGGGCCGCGATCTCCGCCTGGGTCGGAACGCCGACGGTTGGCTCGCCGATGACGATCGCGAGGATCTGCCCGACGGTGCCTGTCAGCCGGCGCGGGTCGTCGACCGCCAGCGGGGCGAAGAGGTCCTTGCTGACGGCGTAGGCCGCCTGGTCGTTGAGGCCGATGAACTTCACCCCCGGCGGCAGCTGCCCAGCCGCGAAGAGGGCGGTGGGGTCCTGGAGCGCCACCGGATCCGAGCAGGTGCTGCGCCCGAGGTTGAACGGATCCGGGTCGCAGCCAATCCACAGCACGGTGTTGGGCTTGCCCGGGCGCGACGGGTCGAGCACCAGCGCCGAGAGCGAGGCGGCTTCGCCGGGCTTGATCTCCGCCGGGTCAGCGCGGACGCCGATCACCCGCAGGTTCTCGAGCAACGTCTCGGGAGACCAGCTCTCGCCACAGCCCAGAAGCGTCAGCCCCAGGGCGATCGGCAGCGCCCGCCTCACCACTCGACCCTCACCCCGACGTTGGGGATGATCGGCAGCCCGGTGATGAACGACTCCTGGGTGTAGTTGTAGTTGGCGGCGACGCTCTCGACGTTGGCGCGGTTGGTGACGTTCTGGCAGTCGACGTAGAAGGCGAGCATCCAGCGCTCGAAGACGAAGCGCTTGTCGATGCGCACGTCGAGCTGGAAGAAGTCCGGGAGCCGGCGGCTGTTGGTCGCTCCGAACAGCGGGTAGTAGTAGTTGCCGTTGGCGTCGTAGATCGCCCCGACGGTCGGAGTGTTCAGCGCGCCGCTCGTGTAGCGCAGCTTCGCGCCGACGATGAAGTCGTAGGGGAGCTTGTAGCTGGCGACGATGACCAGGTTGTGGGGTTGATCGAACGGGCCCGGGGCCAGCACCTTGCCGCCCTGGTAGTCGCGCTCGGTGCGAGAGAGCGAGTAGCTGATCCACCCGAAGAAGTTCTTCGTCAGCGCGTGGCGCAGCAGCACCTCGAGGCCGTAGCTGCGGCCGATGCCCCGGCTGGTCCAGCGCAGGTCGATCTGGTCCTTGCTGACGTCGCCGGAGTCGAAGGCGAGCGTCTGGCGGGCCTGGTGGAAGAGATCCTTGTAGTACCCCTGGACGTCGAGGCTGATCGCGTCGGTGAAGCGGGCCTCGACTCCGGCCATGTAGTGCGCCGCGGCCTCGGGCAGCAGGTTGGGGTTGCCGAACACCGGGGAGAGCGCGCCGAAGCGGTAGTCCGGCGTCTGGTGGTAGAGCCCGACGCCGGCCTTCAGCGTCAGTTTTTCGATTGGCGCCCAGAGCACGGCGACGCGGGGGTCGACCCACCCCTTGTTCATGTAGGTGTCCCAGTCGCCGCGCACGCCCCCCACCACCTTCACCTGCGGCACCGGCCGCCAGATCAGCTCGGCGAACAGCGACGGCTCGAGGGTGAAGCCGGCGCGGTCTTCATAGAGCAGCTGCCGCGAGATGAACGGGTCGGGGATCTTGTCGAGCTTGAACGGCGGCGGGCCCTGGACCCGAAGCTTGAACGGCAGCGCGTAGAAATCGAAGCCGGTGTTCAGCGTCAGGTTCGCCCTGGGAAAGTCGAGGGTGAAGGTGTTGCGGGTCGAGATCGGCCACGAGGTGCCGTTGACGTAGAGATCGCTGCCGAGGTTGAACTTCAGCTGGTCGAAGCCGACGTCGTTGCGCGAGGTGAAGTGAACGGTGTCGGAGAAGGTGTAGTCGAAGCCGATGGCGAGCCGGGTGTACGCGATCGACGTGCCGAACTCGCCGCGGCCCTCGGGGTCGAGCGCCGGGTTGGGCAAGGCGAGCTTGAGGGCGTCGGAGCTGCCGAAGAGCTGAACGAAGAAGCGGCTCCTCCCGTTCTTCGGGCGCCGCTCGACCCGCAGCTGCCAGTCGAGGTACTTCGGCGCGACGGTGAAGCTCAGCGACTCTTTTGCCCGCGGGAAGAAGAGGTCGAGCACCACCGGGAGCACCACGTCGATCCAGCTGCGGCGGAACGAGGCGGCGAAGCTCCAGTCCCCGTAGATCGGCCCTTCGATCATCCCCGAGGCGTCGACCCCGTTGATGTCGGTGTAGCCGTGGTAGCCCTTCTGCGACGGCGTGCGGACCTCGCCCTTGATCAGCCCTCCGATGTTGCGGCCGAAGTCGACGCCGAAGTTGCCCGGCTGGAAGCTGATGTCCTGCAGCAGGTTGCTGTTGAAGGTGGAGAACAGTCCGCCGAAGTGGAACAGCAGCGGGACGTTGGTGTCGTCGATGTAGACCCGGGTGTCCCACGGCTTGCTGCCGCGGACGACGAGCAGCCCGATGCCGAAGGGCGAGCGCGCCACCCCGGGCAGGTTCTGCACCACCTTGAAGGCGTCGCCGTTGGTGCCGGGGATGAGCCGCAGCTCTTCCTGCTTCAGCGTCACCTGCGCGACTTCCTTCCGTTCGCGCTGGGCGCGCACCACCGTCTCGAACGCGCCGTAGACCTTGCGGCGCACGTAGTAGGTGGCGACCGTCTTCTCCCCGGCCTTGAACTCCTCGGTCACCTCGTAGCGGGCGTAGTCCGGAGCGACGACCACCACCTTCTGCGGCCCCAGCGGCACGTCCTCGAGCCGGAAGTGGCCCCGGTCATCGGAGACGGTGTTGAGCTCGCCGACGGCGACGGTGGCGCCGGGCAGCACCTCGCGGGTGCCGCGCTCGACCAAATCGCCCTCGAAGTTGACGATCTGCCCCGCGTCGAGGTCGATCGGCGTCGTGACGACCTGCTGCCGGAAGAAGAACTCGTAGCTGTACTGGATCCGCACCGGCGCGTCCTGGCCGTCGACCTGGGCCGCGGTGAACTCGAACTGCCGCACCGCCTCGAGCGCCGACTGGTCGAACGCGGCCCCGGCGCTTTGCACCACCCGGGCCTCGGTGACCTTGCCGTCGGTGCCGAGGTCGACCTCCATCACCACGGTGCCGCCCGCGCCGGCGTCGAGCATCTGGGGCGGAAAGACGGCCTCGACCTGCTTCACCAGCGACGGGGGCCGGGTGAGGACGCCTGTCGCGCCCCCGTCGGCCTGCGCCAGGGCGGCGGGGGAGAGGAGCAGTCCGAGGAGGAGGCAGGTGCGCACGACGCCAGCTCACTTAACCTCACCGATCGTCTGGGTCGAGCCTACCTCGCTCGCCCTTGAGCCTTTCGGGGCGGCTGAGCGCGGCAACAGCCTCAGGGTCTGTTCGTCATACAGCGGGTCGTCTTGCCCGATGCGGACGAAGAGGACGCGCTTCGAGGCGCTGCCCGCGTGTGTCTCCCAATATTGAAAGCCGTCGGGCAGCGTGCCCCATTCGCCGCAGGGCGGTGGCGGCACCCCCTCCAGCGCGGCCTTCTTCAGCTCCGCCGCGTAGGCCGGGTTCGGCTCGAAGGTGAACCTCGTCACGCCCTTGGGGGCCTCGGAGGTCTTGAGCTCGACCCGCACGCACCGCGGGGCGAGCGCTTTCGGGGTCCGCTCCACCCACAGGCGCTGGACGCCCGCCGCCGCTGTCTCGCCGTCCTTGAGTGCGAAGACCTCGATCACCGGGTCGGGTTTGCCGGTGCTGTCGGAGTAACGGGTCGCGAGCGCGTTCTTGACGAAGACGAAGTCGATTTTTCGAAAGCCGAAGTCGCACCGCTGCACCCACGCCTCGAGCCCGACGGAGGCGTCCGAGGTCTTTTCCCACTGGCAGCCCTCGACCGGCTTGCGCGACGGTTCCGAGGCGGCGGCGCAAGCAGAGGCCGCGAGGACGACGAGCACGGCGAGACGGGTGGCCGGGGCCGAGCGCATGGGCGTCACTGTAGACCTTGCCAGGCGGGGCGGATCCCCGCGAGCTACATCGAGAAGTTGAAGTGGGCGCTGCCCTGGTCGCACTTGACCACCACCCCGTCGAGCGGGCGGTCGAGCTCGGTGCCTTCCTGGTTGAAGCGGGTGATCATGATCCCCTCGTAGTCGCGGCCCTTGAGCGCGCCGAGCTTGTACCGCTTGTTGTTGGGCAGACGGACCTCGCAGTTGGCCCAGCCGGTCTCGCCGCCGTTGTAGAGGGTGATCCGCTTCGCCGGCCCGATGCCGCCGATCTTGTCGCCGAGGATCGTCACCTCGGCCCCGACCTTCAGGCCCGCGTTGGTGCCGGCGCGGATGAACGTGTCTCCCTTGTCCTTGAACACTTCGACCACCCGGGGGTCGGCGGCGAGCAGCGCGAGCAGGAGAAATTTCATGCTTTGAAGTCTACCGGCGCTTCAAGGAAAGTCGGCGGATGAAAAAGCTCGCAGTCCTGACGTCCGGGGGCGACTCGCCGGGGATGAACGCCGCGATCCGCGCGGTGGTGAAGTTCGCCGCCGCCAGGGGCGCGCACGTGGTCGGAGTCCTCGACGGGTACGACGGGTTGATCGACGGCCGCTTCCGCGAGCTGACCCGGCCGTTGGACAACGGCGGCATCGGCGGCGACCTCGAGCTCGACTTCTCCGGCGGCATGGGTGGGACGATCATCGGCACCGCCCGCTCGATGCGCTTCCGCGAGGCCGCCGGGCGCAAGGCGGCGGTGGCGCAGCTTGCGAAGCACCACATCGACGGGCTGGTGGTGATCGGCGGCAACGGCAGCCTCACCGGAGCGCACCTGATGGCCAACGAGTTCGGCACCCAGGTGATGGGGATCCCCGGGAGCATCGACAACGACATCGGCTGCACCTCGCTCGCGCTCGGGGTCGACACCGCGCTCAACACCATCGTCGAGGCCTGCGACAAGATCTCCGACACCGCCCGGTCGCACCGGCGCGCCTTCGTCGTCGAGGTGATGGGCCGCAGCTGCGGGTACCTGGCGATGGCGAGCAGCATCGCCGCCGGCGCCGACGCGGCGCTGATTCGCGAGCAGGGCAAGAGCGAAGAGCAGTTGGTCAGCGACGTCGCCAACGTGGTGCGCAGCGGCTACGCCCGGGGCAAGCGCCGGGTGCTGGTGATCAAGGCCGAAGGCATCGCGATGCCGACGACGAAGCTGGTGAGAATGGTCGAGGAGAAGCTCGCGAAGGAGATCGAAGGCGTGGAGATTCGCGCCACCGTCCTCGGGCACGTCGTCCGCGGCGGGAACCCTTCCTACATGGACCGGATGGTCGCCGGCCGGTTCGGGATCGCCGCCGCCGACGCGCTGCTGTCGGGCGCGACCAACGAGATGGTCGGCTGGCAGCCCCCGGTAAAGGGCGGCATCGCCACCGCCGATGCCTCGGTGCAGCGCTTCCCGCTCGACGTGGTGCTGCGCGAGACCGACGCGCTCATCGACGGCTCGAGCCCGGTGACGAAGCGGCGGCTGCAGTTGATGGAGCTCGCCGCCGGCGTGCTGCCCATCTGAGGGCCGGTTATCCTCGTCCCTGAATCCAAGCCGTGAAGCTCAACGTCGCACAGCTCATCGCTGACACCGAGGCCGAGGGCCCCGGGCGCCGCTTCGCGCTCTGGGTCCAGGGCTGCTCGCTGCGCTGTCCTGGCTGCTGCAACCCCGAGATGTTCGCCGCCGACCGCGGCCGCACCGGCGACTCCGACGCCCTCGCGGCCGAGGCGCTGGCCGTGCCGGGGCTCGAGGGCGTCTCGCTCCTCGGTGGCGAGCCGGCACAGCAGGCCGAAGCGCTCGCCGACTTCGCCGAGCGGGTGCGGGCCGGCGGGCTCTCGGTGATGCTCTACAGTGGCTACACCCTCGCCGAGCTCCAGCTGCAGCCCGGGGCAGTCCGGCTTCTGCGCGCGGTCGATCTCCTCGTCGACGGGCGCTTCGAGCAGGCGCTGCCAGAGAAGGACCGCCGGTGGGTCGGCTCGTCGAACCAGCAGCTGCACTTCCTCACCGCGCGCTACTCCCCCGCCGACGCGCGCTTTCGCACCGGCAACACCGTCGAGCTCCGGCTGACCCGCGGGGGCTTGAGCGTCAACGGCTGGCCGGCGTCGGCGGACGCGGTGCGCAGGGCCGGACGATGAACGCCGAGGTCACCGTCCCTGAGTCCGAGCTGATCCGCGTCGCGCGCGCGGTCGTCGGGCTCGCTTCCTACCCCGAGGTCGAACGGCTGCTCTCCGTGTCCCGGCCCGCGCCCACCGAGCTGGGACCCACCGCGATGCAGTTGCTGCAGGACACGCTCGGCCGCGGCGTCGCGCTGGCGATGCTGCGTCAAGGTGGGTGGCGACCCGAGCGGAAGCTGCGGCTGTGGGAGCGCACCGCGCTGCCTCCGCTGCGCTTTCATGCCGGCTCCTTCGCCCTGCTGCAGTGGATGCTGCGCACCCCGTTGGCCGAGAGCGGCACCAAGGCCTTCGCGGTCAAGGGCCCGCACGGGTGGGCCGACGAGGCGCTGCTCGCGTTGGCCCTCCTCACCGTCGCCGACACCCCCTGTGAGCGCACCTTCGTCACCCAGTCCCGGGTCCGGGGCTCAGCGCTTTGCTGGCTGGTGCACCCGGCGGCGCTCGCGCGCCTCGCGCCGTTGGACTCCGAGGTGCCCAAGCTCACCCTGTCCGAAGGCTCAGCCACACTCTTCTTCCTCGAGGCCTGGCAGCCGCTGCTGGCGAGGTCCTGGGCGCGGATGGAGCGCTCGAAGTCCGACGTGTCCGACCCGGGCGAGCTGGCCCGCGTCGGCCGGGCGCAGGACGCGGTGCTGCAGGCGCTGCTCGCCGCCGCCGACGCCGCGAAGCGCCGTGACCTGTGTGGCTTTCTCGTGGAGGCCGGCGCCCGGGTGGTGGACGCCAAAGGCCGGGGCGACGACTGGGTGCGGTCGCTGTCGGCGACGACGCCGCTGCGGGACCGCGCCGACGCGCGCAAGCAGGCCGGGGCGCTGCTGAGCGCGCTGGGGACGCTGCGAAGGTGGGACCAGGAGCACCGCGCGGTCCGCTTCTTCGAAGAAGACGAGTACGTGAAGAGCCAGGCGATGGTGGCCGCGTGGGAAGTGCTCGGCGACAAGGGCTTCCGCGAGGCGGAGCGGATCCTCTCCGAGCTTCAGAACCCGGTCTGACCTACGCGGGGGCAAGACGCGTCCGTCAGGGCCCCTGCTCTTGGTGCAGCGGCAGCTTGAAGGTGATGGCGGTGCCCTCGCCGACGCGGGAGACGACGGCCATCGACCCGCCGTGGCCCTCGACGATCTGCCGCACCACCGGCAGGCCGAGCCCGGTGCCGCGGTCCGCGGACTTGGTGGTGAAGAACGCCTCGAAGATTCGCGCCTGGACCTCGGGGGCCATGCCGCTGCCGGTGTCGATCACCGTGCAGTGGGCGAAGCCGTCGTGGACCTGAAGCTCGATCGTCAGTCGGTGGGCGCGGCCGGGCACCTCGCCCATCGCGTCGACGGCGTTGATCACCAGGTTGACCAGCACCTGCTCGAGCTGGGTGCGGCGCGCGAGGACGACCGCCTCGGACCCGGCGGGCCACCGGAGGTCGACCGCGAGCCGGCGCGTCTTCCCTGCGGTCTGCAGCATTCCCATGGTCCGGGTCACCACCTCGCACAGGTCGACCGGCTCGGCGGCGGCGTGGGATGGCCGTCCGAGGTCGAGCAGTTGCCTCCCATGCGCCCGCAGGTGCCGTGCGACCTGCCCCAGGTCGGCGACGTCTTGCGCCAGCGGCGGCTGCCCGGCGGCGACCGCCTCTTCCAGAGCGCTGACGATGCCGGAGAAGACCGCGCTGAGGTTGTTCAGCTCGTGGCCGACACCGCAGGCGAGCGTGCCCAGCGTCGCCAGCCGTTCGGACTGGAGCAGCTGCGACGAGACGGCGTCGAGCTTCTCCCGGTCGGCGGTGAGCGCGCGGTGCTGCTCGACCGCCTCGTTGACCATCGTCACCAGCGAGAGCGACGGGCACGGCTTGGTCAGCACCCGGAAGACGAAGCCGTCGTTGACCGCCGAGAGGGCGGTCGACAGGTCGGCGTGCCCCGTGAGCAACATCCGCACTGTGTTCGGACGCAGCGCCCGCGCTTCCTTGAGGAACTGGGTACCGAGCATTCCGGGCATCTGCATGTCGGAGACGACCACAGCGAAGCCGGGCTCGGCGCGAAGCCGCTCGAGCGCCTTGTGCGGGCTGGTCTCGGTGTGGAGGTCGAAGTGCCGCCCGAGGGTGCGCCCGAGGCCGGCGAGCAGCTGGGCGTCGTCATCGACGCAGAGCACCTTCACCCCCCGCAGCCCCGTCATCCGGCGGCCCCCGCGCTGTCCGCGGCGATCTGTCGCAGCGCCGGCAGCCGTGCCCCCAGCCCGAACCGATCGCCCAGTTGGTCGGCGCGGCTGCGCTCCGACGGGTGCAGCCGCTGCTCCTCCTCGAGCGCGCTCGCCAGGGTCAGCGCCGAGGTGATGTCGGGGTTCTGCTCATGGAGCGGCTCCCGCAGGTGCAGCGCCACCGCGTCCACCAGGGGCCCGGGGACATTCCAGAGGCCGAGCAGGCCAGCGCCGATCTCGCAGTGTGAGCTGCCCAGCTGCTCCAGCTCGGCCTCCTCCAGCCGCATCCCCGCGAGGTGGGCCCGCCAGACGCCCTCGTAGGTGGCGCCCATGCGGGAGGCGAGCACCAACGCGCCCAGCTGCGACATCAGCCCCGCGGCATACGCGCCTTCGGCGAGCGCGGTGCCCGACAGGGCGAGGGACGAGAGCCGGGCGAGCAGCGTGGCGCGGCGGTTGAGCTCGTCGAGCATCGGCCCGTCGCCGAGGTAGGGGTTGGTCGAGCGCAGCAACTCCCGGCACGCCTCCTTGCCGAGGAAGCAGACGGCGTCGTGGATGCTGACCACCGGTCGCGCCAGCCCGAAGAAGGCCGAGTTGACCATCTGCAGCGCGCGGGCGCCGAGCGCCGGGTCCTGGCTGATGATCCGCGCCAGCACCACCAGCGCCACCGCCGGTTGGTCCAGCGCCTGGGAGAGCCGGCTGTGGAGCCAGGGAAACGAGGGCAGCCGATCGAGCCCCCCGATGATCTGCTTCAGGCCCGGGGCGCCGAGGAGATCTCCCAGGCGGCAGGCCCGCTCGACGGTGTCGAAGAGATCCGAGCTGTGAATCGGCTTCGCGATGAACTGGTGGGCGAGGTGGATCAGCCGGCGGCCACAGTCGGGCTCGGTCTGGCCGGAGAGGATGATCCGCACCGTCGACGGCCAGCGCGCCTGGACGGCGCCCAGCAACTGCTCACCGTCGATCCCCGGCATGCGGGCGTCGGAGATCACCACCTCGAAGGGGTGGCGTTCGAGCAGCTCGAGCGCCTGCTCGCCCCCTCCGGCGAACTCCACGGCCCAGCGGTGGCGGTAGCTGCGCAGCGACTTGGAGAGGCCATCGAGGACCTGTGGCTCGTCGTCGACGAAGAGGACCCGGCGCATCAGGCCGCCCCGGCGGGGGGCTCGGCGAACGGGAGCCGGACCCAGAAGGTGGTTCCCTTGCCGACCGTCGAGTCGAAGCCGATCCGGCCCGCGTGCTTGTCGACGATCGCCCGCGCCAGCGCGAGGCCCTGGCCGGTGCCGCGGCCGACCTCTTTGGTGGTGAAGAACGGCTCGAAGATGCGGTGCCGGATCGCGTCAGGGATGCCGCCCCCGCTGTCGGTGATCGCCACCACCACTTCCGACTGCTCGACCCGGCTGGTGACCTTGATCGTCCCCCGCTCGGGCTGCTTCGCGTCGGCGATCGCGTGGGCGGCGTTGATCAACAGGTTCAAGAACACCTGGTTGAGCGAGCCGCCGTGGCACAGCACCAGCGGCAAAGGGCTCAGCTCGACGCTGACGTCGGCGACGTACTTGAGCTCGTTGCGCGCGACGGTGATCGTCCCCGCGAGCGCGCGGTTCAAGTCGATCAACGTCATCTCCTTCGAGTCGGGGTGGGCGAAGTTCTTCAGCGCTCGCACCAGCTCGGCCACCCGTTCGATGCCCTCGCGGGTGCCGTCGATCGCCTTGGGGATCTCCTCGAGCAGAAAGCGCAGGTCCACCGACTCGGCCAGCGGCGCCAGGGGTGAGCCCGAGGCCAGCTCGAGGATCCGGGTGAGCAGCGGGCGCAGCTCGGTGAAGGTTTGGCGGAGGAACTCGGCGTTGTCGCCGACGTACTGAATTGGGGTGTTGATCTCGTGGGCCACTCCCGCGGCAAGCTGGCCGACTGCCTGGAGCTTCTGCGCCTGGCTTGCTTCGATCGTCCGCAGCTTCGAGTCGGTGACGTCGTGCCCGCTGGCGAAGACGGTGCCGCTCACCGCGTCGCAACTGACGCTCCACACCAGGTCACGGTACGCCCCGTTCTGGCAGCGCATCCGCACCTCGGTGCGGGTGGGCGCGGCGTGGGCAGTCGTCGGCAGCCCCGCGGCCTGCATCGCCTCGAAGTCATCGGGGTGAGCGAACGAGCTGAGCTGGGTGCCAAACAGCTCGGATGGCGGGTGACCGAGGAGCCGGGTCCAGCTGGGGTTGACCTGGCGGATCCTGCCCTCGGTGTCGGTGATGCACAGCAGGTCGCTCGACATCTGAAAGAAGGCGTCGCGCTCGATCTCCGCCTTCTTCCGTTCTTGCTGAGCGTGGGCGAGGCCGGCAAGCAAGCCAGCGTCGATCTGCAGCTGGCGGTAGCGCTCTTTCATCTCCACCGCAGCGATGTTGAGCGAGTGCTCGAGCAACTTCCGGTCGGCGTCGGCTTCGGCGTACGCGGCGTCAACGGCGGCGATGAAGGCGCGCAGCTTCGGCTCGACGGACTCGGGGTCCTCGAGCGCGAGGTGACGGCGGAGCTGGCGGTTCAGCAGGGCGTGCACGTCAGACCTCGAGGAGGGTCGTCACGGTCATCGTCTGGTTGTGGAGCTCGCACCGCGCCGAAGGGGTGAAGGGAGAGATCTCACCGTAGGAATAGAAGCCAGTCAACGGCACCAGAGGGCCGAGGACGTCACGGACACTCTCGACCTCTTCCTCCACCCGCTGCTTGAGGATTAGCTTTCGGCCGACGCAGCTGATCAGAATCCCCAGGCCAGGCGGGTGGTCCCCGAGGCCGCCGATGCTGGCCCGCGCGGCGTCGAAAGCCCCGCCGATCAGCCGATCGAAGTTGGCCTTCATCAGCTGCGCCTGCGCTCCTTCGGGCACATCACCCGCGAAGGTCATCGACCCGCTTGCTTCGTCGATGCCGAGCACCGTCCGCACCACCGGTGTCGCACCGGGCGTGAGGCGCACCGAGAGGGGGAAGAGCAGAGCGCTCGAGGGAAGTCCCGCGGCGTGCTCGCCGAGGTACTTCCGGTAGAGGCCGAGCGCCGACTCGCCGTCGAGCTCGAAGAGCACGTTGCCTTTCGCGCGCGTGATGATGCGATCAGGGCCGAAGCGGTCCCACCCGCCGAGCGAGCCGTAGCCCACCCGGAGCCGCGCGCCGTAAAAGCCGATTCCGACCACGGAGTCGGCCTTCGCCTCCGACTCGAAGCAGACCACGGTGCGGCTCATCCGCGCCCCGTCCCCGGACAGTCCCCCGGTGACGGCGACTCCAGCCGGCAGGCCCGCGGTCAGCCCCTGCACCAGCTCGCTGCCGTTGACGCGGACCCCCTCGGAGAGGACGAAGACGTGCGCGAGGTCGGGGCGGGCGAGGGCGCGGGCGAGCCTGGCTCCGGCGTTGTGGCTGTCGGCCGGGCCGTCGAGCCCGATCCGCATGACCGCCACTTCGGTGTGGTCAAACCCGATCGCGGTGGCGACGATGGTGTCCTCGAAGACACGGACGCCCTCGATCTCTCCCGCGGTCGAGCAGCCCACCACCGGTACGCCGGGAAACGCCCGGCCCAGCTCTAACAGACCGGCGCTCTGCGTCAGCGCGTCGTAGCCTCCGAACGCGAGTACCACCTTCGGCGGAGGCGCCGCGGCGCCGGAATCCCAACGCCATCCGACGTCGGCCGACCACCTTCCCTGGCGCACATGC
>JAYVRT010000724.1:0-4334 GCA_043776025.1 Archangiaceae bacterium
ATCCCGTTCCCGATGGACGAGATCTTCCGGGAGAAGCTCGACACCTTCGACGTCGTCATCTTCTTGAACTTTGGGTACACCGAGCCCGGGCTGTCGATCGCCACGTATGAGCGGTTTCTCAAGGCGTACATCGCCAACGGCGGAGCGCTCGCGGTCGTCGGCGGCGATCGCTCGTTCGGTGACTCGCGCTTCTCCTTCAACGAGCTGGGCGACGCCCTGCCGGTCGAGCAGGCCGGCCCCTCGGACCAGCAGCCGTTCAAGGCGCGGCTGACCGCCGACGGCGCGCGCCACCCGGTGACCGCGCTCGGCACCGGCTCGACCTCGAGCGAGGCGGCCTGGGCCGCGCTCCCCGCGATCCCCGGCCTCAACCTTACCCGCGCCAAGCCGGGCGCCGTCGTCCTCCTCGACCACCCCTTCGTCAACGCCGCCGGCCAGAGCGCCCCGCTGCTCGCGCTGTGGCAGTACGGGCGTGGCAGGTCGCTGGCGCTGATGACCGACGCCAGCTGGTTCTGGGCTTTCACTTCCCACGTCGGCGGCACGCCCTCGCGCCAGTACGAGAAGTTCTGGGGCAACGCGCTGCGCTGGCTGATTCGCGACCCGGATCTCACCACGCTCCAGGTGCTCGCCGACCCCGCCAGCGTCGAGCCCGGCCGCCCTGTCGGAGTCGCCGTCGTCGCGCGCCAGCCGGACTACCAGCCCGCCGGTGATGCCGAGGTGAAGGTGGAGCTGATCGCCGCCGAAGACGGCCGCGTCGTCGGCACCCAGGTAGTGCACACCGGCCTCGACGGCACCGGGCGCGCCGAGTTCCCCTCGCCGCCGCCGGGCGCCTACCAGGTCAAAGCGCGGGCGACGAAGGGCGAGAAGGTCCTCGGAGACGGGCAGGACGCGGTCGCGGTCCGGGCGGTCGGCTCCGAGCTCTCCGACGCCCACGTCGGCTCGGCGCTGATGGCCGAGCTGGCGAAGGCCACCGGGGGCAAGGCGTACGCGCTGCCGTCGGATACCTCTCTCTCCTCGGTGCCGTTCCTCGAGCCGCCGTTGGTCGAGGTCGGCCGCAGCAAGGACCAGCCGCTGTGGGATCGCTGGTACTGGCTGCTGACGCTGGTCGTCGTCGTCGGGCTGGAGTGGGGCCTGCGGCGCCGGTTCGGTTACGTGTAGCCGGCGGTCAGTGCTTCGGAGGGAAGACCGCTGCCTCGAGCCGTTCGACCCGGCGCTCGAGTGCGCGCGAGACAGCAAGCTCAGACATCGCCAACCCAACGCTGCTGGCGAGGCTGGTCGTCGTGACCTGCACTTGATTGAGCATCTTCATCATTTCCGTCTGTGTCTCGAGGAGCTGCTCAAAAAGCTGCGAATGGCGTTCCAGGGTGGCACCCACCGCGTCCGCGCGCTTTTTCATCGCCCCAATGTCGGCGGGGAGCGAGGCAAGGATCTTGTCGGCTGCCATCGGTTGGATTGTAGCCAACCGATTCGATGAGCAGCAAATGCGGGCGGCACTCACCCGGTCGGAATGCAAATCTCTTCCGCGGCGCCGAGCGCGGGCGCCCAGCTTCGCTGAACTGGGTCTGACCGAATGAACGCTTCAATCGCCGCGAAGACCGCGCGGGGGCCGCCGAGCCGTTTCGCCCACTCCAGCCCGCGCGCCGACAGGTTCGGAACCAGCGGCCCCAGGGGAGCACGCGTCGCGCCCTCGTCGCGCACCCGCTGCGGCACCATCAACGGCGCAAAGCGCGTGTGCTGGTACGCCGTGACGCACCCGGGCTCGTCGAAGAGCTCCGCCCACAGCGGCAGCTCGCGGACGTTGAAGACCAGCTTGCAGTCGAGCCGGTGCGGATCCCAATCGCCGCGCAGCCGGTGATCTCCGCGCGGAATCAGCGCGCGATCGACGTAGCAGAAGCCGGCGGGGCCAAGTGGCTGCGCGCCGCGGTAGCGAATGAACGGACGGACCTTCGCCGCCTCGATCTCCAGTCCGGTCGGCAGCGCGGCGAGCTTCGCGGCCGCCGACTCCGGAATCCGATGGCGCTTCGAAAACGCCGCGAGCTCGTCGCGCGGCGTCCGCATCAGCTCCTTCAGCCGTTCGATCAACTGCGGGGCGCTGGCGGCGGTCAGCAATTCGTCGAAGCGGGTCTTGAGCCCCGGCAGGCTCACCGGAACCAAGGTCGTCAGCGGCTCACCCTCGGCGCGCCACTTCGCATTGAGCGCCGCCGCTTCGGAGGACACCGCGCTCAGCCGGAATTGCGGCGGCCTCGGCGTCACCCGTTCGCCGCTGCCGTCCGTCGTCCACACGGTGAAGCAGGTCCGCACCCGGGTCCCTCGGAACACGCCGGGCCCCAGGTCCACCGCCTCGCGCAGCGACAGCTTCGCCGCCAGCGTCTGCCGCACCGGCGCATAGAGGAACGCATCGAGGAGCGTCGCGCTGGTGATGAACGCCAGCACCCCCTTGCGCTGCGCCAGCCGCTCGGCCGCGGTCAGGAGGAAGAACGCGAAGTCGTCCCGCAGACTCTGACCGCTCGCCAGCACCACTCCCGGGGCCAAGAGTCCCTGCATCCGCCGAAACGCGTCTGGATCATCCAACAACGCTGATCGCCCGTTGTACGGCGGGTTGCCGACCCACACCTCGAACGCACCGGCGGGCAGCGCATGCTCGAGCTTCGCGCCGCGCAGCGCGTCCCCTTCGACGATCGTCGCGCTCGGCACGCGCAAACGGCACTCGGCCGCCGACGCCGCCTCCAGCTCGCACCCAAACAACGCCGCCTTCGGAAACCGCACCGCTGCCGCCGCGAGGAACGCGCCCGCCCCGCAGGCCGGGTCGACCACCGCCACCGGCCCCCGGTGGGGGACGAACGGCGCCACCGCGTCGAGGACCCGCTCCACCAGCCACCCGGGCGTGAAGTAGATCCCGCCGCGGCGCCGCGCCTGGGCTCCGAAGCGCTCACCGAGCGCCTCTTCGTCCACGCTGGACCTCGTGATAAGTCGCGCCTTCAATGACCCTCCGCCGCACCCATCTTCGCATCCACGGCGCCGTTCAAGGGGTGTCGTTCCGTGCGCAGGCCACGGCGGAGGCCAAGCGCCTCAAGCTCAAGGGCTGGGTCCGGAACATGCCCGACGGAGACGTCGAAGCGCTCGCCGAGGGCTCGCCCGACGAAGTCGACGAGTTCGTCCGCTGGTGCCACCAGGGGCCGCCCGAGGCCGACGTCGAGTCCGTCACCCTCATCGAGGAGAAGGTGAAGAAGGGCGAGCTGACCACCTTCGAGATCCTCCATTGAGCTTCGGCGGGCCCTACCTCCTCGCGCCGTTGCCTTCCCTGCTCGGCATCCGCCCGGGAATGCGGCTGTCGGTGCTAAACCCGCCGGAAGGGTTCCTCGAGAAGCTGCAGCCGCTGCCCGACGGCGTCAGCCTCCTCGACCACGCGAAGACCGGCCTCGACGTCACCATCTTCTTCACCAGCCGCAAGGTCGAGCTGGTGGAAAAGCTCTCCGGCCTCGCGCGGGGCATGGCCGTCACCGGCACCATCTGGGTCTGCTACCCCCACGCCGTCGAGGGGCCCCAGGTTCCGACCGAGGACTTCGTCCGCCTCGCCGCGCTGGAGACCGGCCTGAGCGACAACAAGCTGCTGCTGCTCGACCCGGCCTGGAGCGCCCTCCGGCTCGTCTGGCGCCCCCGGCCCCGCCCGGAGAAGCCGCAGGCGACCGCTTGAGGCCCGCGCGGAATCCGGGCATCGGCTTTACACCTACATTCAGCTGTGGAAGTCTGCCACCCAATCAAAGCTTTTGACGGGAGCTTTCCGCCGCCGACACCCTTCGTGGGCTCGGCAGTCTCTTTGGGCGCGAAAGCCAAATAATCGGGTCTTACGACCCCAGCAGTCCAACGGCAGGGGGTCTCGTGGCTGAACCGCGCGAGTCCATCACACAAACAACGCGTTTCGCGTTCCGCCCCTCGGCGACCCCTTTGCCCCACGTGCGCTACCAGCCCTGCCAGTCCCGCGTCTCCCGTCCGTCGGGAACAGTCGGAGCCAGTGCGCCTGAAGGATTTACCCATGAGCAGCATCCTGGTCATCAACGCAGCGGGCCGCGAGACCCGCGTCGCGCTTGTGGAAAACGGAAACATCGCCGAGTTTTATCTCGAGCGTAAGAAAGACAAAGGCATCGTCGGCAACATCTACAAAGGACGGGTGACCCGGGTACTTCCGGGCATGCAAGCCGCCTTCGTCGACGTCGGTCTCGACAAAGCCGCGTTCCTCTACGTCACCGACGTCTTCTACGACCCCGAGTTCTCGCGCCAGCAGTTCGAGCTCACCGAGGGCGAGCACGACGAGCAGCCGGAAGTTCCCGACGTCGAGG
>JAYVRT010000725.1:0-4326 GCA_043776025.1 Archangiaceae bacterium
CCAATCTCCCTGGCTCATCTTGTCCATGCCTCCGCGTAGGCCGCGGGGCGGACATTTCTCCTGAGCAGTTAGCCGGACGTTTCTCCTGAGCTACAACACGCGGGCAACCGCCGATCTTCACCCTGATCAATCGACCAGGTGGCGGGCGTATTCGGCGCGCCGGCGGTCGTCGCCCAGCGCCCGGGCGGCCTCCTCGAGCACCGCGTAGACCAGCTGGGCCCGTTGCTGGATGACGGTGTCGGGGTGGCCGGAGTACTTGATCGGATCGAACTCCTCGGAGAGCCGCTGCCAGGCCCGCAGCACCTCGTCGCCGCCGGCGGCGCGGCCCAGGCCGAGCATCGTGAAGTAGTCGGCGTCCTGGACCTGCTCAAACTTGGCCTCGAGCCGCTCGACGTCCACCTCGGCGCTGGGGGTGACCGAGGTGCGCGCGGGGATCTTCAGGTCGATCAGGCCCAGCAGGCGGGCGACCAGCATCGCCCGGAAGGCGACGTCGGCCTTGAGCCCGCTGGCGAGCGCGAGGTCCTCGACGTTGGCCTCGCCGTCGCAGTAGCCGAGCATCCGCCGCTCTTTGTCGGCGAAGCCGAGCGCGCGCAGGTCGAGCTCGCTCTCGAGCGTCA
The DNA here is from genome assembly GCA_043776025.1 of Archangiaceae bacterium. Taxonomy (GTDB): domain Bacteria; phylum Myxococcota; class Myxococcia; order Myxococcales; family Myxococcaceae; genus JAYVRT01. The sequence goes on from JAYVRT010000725.1 coordinate 618, forward strand.
CCGGCACCGCCTCCGAGCCGCCCAGCCGCAGCAGCAGCTCTTCTACCGGCAGGGCGCGGCGCAGCGCCTCGGCCACCAGGGGCAGCGTCGGCCGGGGGAGCGTCGCGGCGAGCGTCTCCGGCCCCGGGCTCTCCTCGGTGAGACGGTACTCGCTCTTCGGCTCGGAGAAGGCGTCGAGGGCGACCTGCTCGGTGTAGCGCTGCACCAGCGGCACCACCTCCGCCTCGCGGACCAACCCGCGCTCCTTGAGCACCACCACCGTCTGGGCCGGGGTGGCGTTGCGGATCATCTGCAGCTCGGCGGTCTGGCGGGCGTCGATCAACCCGTCGCGCCGGGTGCGGTCGAGCAGGGACTCGTTGCCGAAGCTCGACTCCGCCGCCACCACGGCGCCGCGGGCGAGCCAGACGGTGCGGCGTCCGCCCGGCGCGGCGAGCTCGAGGCGCACCTCGGCCCGGGCGAGGACCAGCTGGCCGATCAGCCGCGCCAGCTCTCCCAGCTCGAGGTTCCCGAAGCGGGGGACGCTCAGCGGGGCGCGGTTGGGGACCCTCAGCGGCAGCTGCGACTTCTCTTCGAGGACTCGGACCTTGGTCTCGTTCTCCTCGGCGCGGGCGCGGACCTCGGCGTTGGCGGCGCGCGCGTCCTCCAGCGCCTCCTCGAGGTTGCGCTGCTTCTCGTGGGCGCCGGTGAAGTCGGCCTTGAGCGTCTCGACCTCGGCCTGCAGCGTCCGCAAGCCGGCCTCCGCAGCGGAGCTCGCCTCTTCGGCCGCGCGGGCGCGCTCCTCGGCGTCGGTGGCGCGCCGGGTAGCGACCTGGCCCTCGTCCTCGGCGCGCTCGGCGCGCTCGCGCAGCGCCTCCGCCTCGGCCTGGGCCGCTTGCGTCTGGGCCTGGGCAGACTCGGCGCGCGACTCCGCTTGCTCCGCTTCTTCCATCGCCTCGCGGAGCGCTCCGGCCGCGCGCGAGGCGGCGGTGGTCAGCTCCTGCGACTGGGCGAGGTTGCCCGCCAGCTGTTCCTTGATCGAATCGCGCTCGCGCTCCAGCGCCAGCCGGGCCTCGTGGATGCGCTCGAGCCGCACCTGGAACTCGGAGGCCTCGGCGCGCGCGCCTTCGATCTCGCTCGCCCGCGCCTTCAGCTGGGCCTGGGTCTCCTGCGCCGCTGCCTGGGTCTGCGCCAGCGCCTCTTCGAGGGCGCGGGCGTTGCTCGCCGATTGGTCGAGGCGGGTGCGGGTGTCGTCGAGCTCGAGCTCGAGCATCGCCGCGGCCTCGGACCTCTGGTGCAGCTGCTGTTTGCTCTCCTCGAGCTGCGCGGTGGCGACCTCGAGCTCCCGGCGCACTTCGCCCAGCTCGTTCTCGAGCCGCTCGACCTCGCTCCACAGCTGTTGGCCCTCGCCCTCGAACCTCCGCTGACCCTCGGAGAGCTCGGCCTGCAGCCGCTCGCGCTCGGCCTGCTCTTCACGGCCCTTCAGCTGCGCCTCGGCGATCGCCGAGCGGGCCTCCTCGAGCTGGGCGTAGACGTCGCGGCTCTGCGCCTCGGCCTGCTCCAGGGCGTGCCGGGCGGCCGCGAGCTCGGCGTGGAGCGCCTGGGTCTGTTCCCCTTCTTGCTGGCCGCGCTCGGCGAGGGCGGCGGCGGCGCGGTGGGCGACCTGCTCCGCGCGGGCAAGCGTCTGGCGTGCGCGGGCCGACTCTTCCTCGAGCCGCTGGGCGACAGCGTCGTCCGACTCCGCGGGCGCGGCGGGAGCATCGTCGGGCGGAGGCGTCGGCGCCGGCTCGTCGAACCCGGAGAACGAGTCTTCGGCGCCCGACGCCGCGCGGGGCTCGGGGCTGCGATCGGGTGTGGGGAGCCCGGCGGACGGCGCCGACGGGGCCTGGCGCTGCTGGCGGCGGCGGGCGGCCTCGGCGCGGACGTCGTCCTCGAGCGCCTGCAGCTCGTCATCGACCGGCATCTGCGCGAGCGAGGCGGCGACCGAGGCCATCGCCTGCGCCTCGACCTCGTTGGCCATGTTGGCCTCGAGATCTCCGAAGAGGCTGTTCTCCAACTCCTGCGTCGGCGGGCTGACCTGCGGCGGCGGCACCGCTGCCGAGTCGTCGTGGGAGGTGTAGGCGGCCACTTCGCCGGCCTGCTCCGCCTCGTTGGGTGGCAGCTCCTCGGCGCGGGTGGTGTAGGCCGCGACCTCGCCGGCCTGCGCGGCGTCGGGCTCGGCGCCGGTGCTGAACAGCTCGGTGGGTGGCTCGGCGGATTCTTCGGAGGGCGCGGGGGTCTCGGCGGTGACGCTCTGGTTCTCTTCGTCGTCGCTGCGACCGGGGACAGGAGATTTGCGCGTCGCCCGCCAGCTCTCGCTCTCCTGAGCAGGTGCCGGCATCGGGATCGCAGGGAGCTCCTCGGTGCGGGTGCGCGGGGAGACGTGCACCTGCCAGCCCTCGGCGGAGGTGGTGCCCCGCACCAGCTCGTGCACGGTGGACGCGAAGGTCTCGTCGATGGGCAACGCGGCCACCGGGTAACCAAAGCCGGGGACGCTCTCGCCCAGCAGCAGCACGTGGAGGAGCGCCGCGTCGGGGTGCGAGCGCAGCTCGTCGAGCACCACCTTCCCGCGGTCCGACTCGACCTTCGGGTTGAGCAGCACCAGCGGCGGCAGGTGGGAGCCCCAGGCGATCACCGCGTCGGCGGCGTTGGTCGCGAGCACCACCTCGTAGCCCTCGCGCGCGAGCAGCCGCTTCACCTGGGCAATGGTGGCGAGGTCGTCGTCGACGAGGAGCAGCGGGGGCGGCATCGTGGAGACAACATTCAGCTACAGCATTGCCTTCAGGTCCACATCCCGGCCGACTGTTCGGCAACTGGCAGCCCTCAGGAATCCGCGGCGGGTTTGGGGGCGATCTGCCCGCCGCCACTGGATTTGGCCGGGGTGCTGGGCTTGCATGGGTGCAGTCCATGCGCCGTTTCCTTCTCGGAGTGCTGTGGTTGGCTGCCCTGGGGTGCGGGCGCGCGGAGATCTTCCGGGCAGCGCCCGCTCAGACTGGCGTCGGCGGAGGCTCCGGGGGCGGTGGCGGTGGCGGCGAAGCCGGCGGGGGTGTGGGGGGAAGCGGAGAGGTCTCGCTTCACCTGACGGAGAACGGCGGGTGTGGCGACGCTTTCTTCTACGCGATGAACCCGGAGAAGGCGGTGATGGTGACGGTCTACTGGCCCAACCGGATCCACACCAACCCACCGATCTCTTCGATGACGTTTCCGGTCGCCGCCCCTCCGACGGAGGCCCCGCAGGTGCAGTTTCACCGCGGCAAGCTGTTGAGCTCCTACGCGTGCACCGATCTGATTGAGCCCGGCTCGACCGAGACGCATGGCGCGCTGATCTCCGGGACGGTGCGGGTGGAGATCGGCATCGGCAAGGACAGCGGCGCGTTCGGGACGATGAACCTCGACCACGCGGTGTTCATCGACCCCGCGGGTGGTCAGGTGTCGCTGACGCCGCTCCAGGTGGGGCCGGTGTACATCGGTTGGCTCCCGGGCTGAGCGGTGCGCTACGGGTGCTCGGCGAACCAGGCACGCAACTGAGGCACTGCCGTCTTCATCCACTCGGCGCTCACCCGCACCTTGATGAACTGCTCGATCGCCGCGTCGATCAACCGGCCGAGGCGGGAGACCAGCTCCAGCCGCTCGGTGAGCTCTTCGCCCTCGTCGCCCTCGTTGAGCAGCGCCGGCAGCTTCGCTGCCCGCAGGT
>JAYVRT010000726.1:0-4322 GCA_043776025.1 Archangiaceae bacterium
CTTCTTCGCCACCCCCGGCTCGACGACGAGGTCGGAGAGCTCGAGGATCCCCGAGTCGTTGTTCGGCGGCGGCGGCGGCGCAGTCGCCCCGGGCTCTTCGACGACGTCGGCGAGGTCGAGCACCCCCGACTCGACCTTCTGCCGCAGCGAGGGCGGCGGGGTGAGATCCGGGGGAGGAGGTGGCCGGACGACGCGGACGCCCGGCTCAGTGACGTCGAGCAGCGGCGCGCTCGGCCGAGGGGTGAGGTTGGCCGGGGGCGGCGGCGGGCGGCCGATGAAGGTGTGCTCCACCGGCACGAACTCGACGTCGGCGGCGTCGAGCACCTGAGGCGCCGGGGTGAGGTCCTTCGGCTTGTGGGCCGGCCGCGGCGCGGTGCTGAGGTCGACGTCGATTGCCTCCATCGACATCGGCGTCGCGCGGGGTGGGCGGGTGGCACGCTCGGGCTCTTTGAGCCACAGCTCGAAGACCCCGGAGGCGTTGCCGGGAGCGTCGGGCGCGCTGGGGCGCGGCACGGGAATCGGGCGCGCCGCGACGGGGTCGGTCGTCTCGCCAGGCGTGGGCGCCTGGGGCATGGCGGCGATCACCGTCCGCTCCACCGGCGCCGCATCCACCGCCTCGACGCCGGCGATCGGGGTCGCGTCGGGCCCGGCCGGGGTAAGCCTCGCCACAATCGTCGCGTCGCCGGGGGGGGCCTCGGGCATCCGCGCCACCACCGTCGCGTCAGAAAGCGGCGCTGCTTCGACGGCTGCCAGCCCCCCAGCGGGAGTGAGGTCGGCGTCGGGAGGTGGCTGCTGCGCCTTCGGGATGCCGTACACCGGGGTGATGTCGGGCGGAGGCGGCACCGGCGCGCGCACCGCCGCTCCGCCCCCGGGGCTGGTGACGACGTTCGAGCGGGTCTTGCGTTCCGACTCTTCCTCGAGCGCTTCGAAGAACTCGTCGAGGTAGGGGACGAGGTCCTTCCACAGGTGCTGCAGGCCGGGGTCGTCGCCGACCAGCTCTTCGGCGACTTCCTTCGAGTGGTAGGCCTCGTGGATCAGCCCGGCGCGGCGGGCGAACTCTCCCCGCGAGGAATCGACGAAGAGGCGGGCGAGCTCGAGGTGGTAGAGGCAGGCGGCGAACTCCACCCGCCGGTTGCCCACCGGCTTGAGCGCTTCGATCGCCACCTGGAGCAGCGCCGCGTCGGCCCGCGCCTCCCAGCAGCCGTCGAGGGCCCGCTTGAAGCGCTTGACCTCGAAGGAGGCGAGCAGCGCCGAGGCGCTCGCCCACAGCGGCGCGAGCACCGGGTTGGAATCGGCCAGGCCGTCGCCGCTGCGGTCTCTCCAGAAGACCAGCAGCGAGTCGGCCACCTCGAGCATCTGGGTGCGGGCCTCGGCGTCGCCGCGGCGGGCGCGCTCGAGGTCGAAGAGCGCGGCGGCGAAGAGCGCGGCGTCTCCCGGCTGCGAGCGCAGCCGGTGCACCTCGGTGCGCAGCGCGACCAGGTTCTCGAGCGCGGAGGCACAGCGAGCGATTCCCTCGACGACCGCTGCCTGTTCTGTGCTCGAAGGAACCACCTGAAGGCTGCCTAGAATGCCCGTTGCGCCGCGGGGAGACAACGAGACAACCGCTACAGCGCGCTACACGAAGCTACCAACAGGCTGCAGCGCAAGCGCTGCCCGCGTCGGCCGCCCGGCAGCGGTTGCTGGCGCAGTGGAGGTCTTCGGAGCAGCCGGCGTCGGCGCCGAGCCGCGCGACGCAGGTGCCCGCGCCGGCGTCGAGCGCGCAGAAGGCGGAGCCGACGCAGGGCGCGGTGGGGAAGCAGGACTCGCCGACCTTCCGTCCGGCGACGCACTGGGCCGTCCCGGGCGTCAGCGCGTCGGAGCAGGAGAGGAAGCCGAGGCAGGCGCCGATCGCGTCGCCGCAGCTCTGAGCCTGGGTGCGCTGCGCGCCGCACAGCTTCTGCGGGTAGACGCAGGTGAAGCCGGGCAGGCACATCGAGTAGTCCTCTTCGAACCAGCACGCGCCCAGTGCGCCTTGCTGGCTCAGGCAGTTGCCGTCGCGCAGCGAGATGCCGCCGTCGTCGGTCAGCGGCCCGGCGCAGGTGCAGTACGCGCCCGCGGGACACTGGAAGTACGAGTCGCACTCGGCGGACAGCGGGCGGCTGTGCGGCGGCGCGGTCTTGCACTTGCCGTCGAGGCAGGTCGCGCCCGCGCCCTGGCAGCCGTCGTCGTATTGCTCGTTGATGCAGGTGGCGCCGAGCGCGAGCCGGGTGGTGCAGCGGCCGGCGGTGACGGTGTCGTCGGCGGCGATCCGCAGGGCCTTGCAGTAGGCGCCGGGGCCACAGTCATTGGCCTGGCCGCAGCGCTCGCCCAGCGAAATCGGCCCGCAGTACGTGCCGCCGCCGTCGAGTGCGTAGAAGTTGACGCAGCTGGCGCGCGCGGCGCACTCGGCGCCGGTGAGACAGCGGCTGCCCGGCCCCTTGAGCGGCTCGCAGCTGGGTGCACCGCCATCGGCGGCGACCAGCGGGCAGAAGCCGAGCGACGGGTTGCAGGCGTTGGAGCTGGTGCAGCTCTGGCCTTGCGCGGTGAAGGCGGTGCAGGCGCGGCAGCTGGCGTCGAAGCCCGGGCCGGTGGGGCAGTACCCCTCGAGGCACTCCGCGGCCTCGCAGGGAGCGCCGAGTCTGCCGGCGGCGACGAGCGCGGCGTCGAGGCAGTCGGTGAGGTCCTCGGGGCCGCCGTAGCAGGGCACGGCTGCGGCCTGGGCGAAGCAGCCCTCGGCGGCGACGGCGTCGAAGCGCCAGCTGCCGGCGTCGGCGGCGCGGACGCGGGCCTCGCAGCGCGCCTGCAGCTGGGCCTCGCACACCGGCGCCTGGGCCGCGCCGAGCTGGCCGCACCGCTGGGTGTGGGCGCACGACGATTGGCCGACGAGGGCACACAGGGCGGGGAGGGTCACCGGCGCGCCGCCTCCGACGCCGCCTCCCCCGGTGCCGCCTCCACCCGCGCCTGCGCCCCCGCTGCCGCCCCCGGTCCCGGCGTCGTTGTTGTTGGGGTTGTGGCCACACCCGGCGGCGAGCACGAAAAGCGTCAAGGTGAGCAGGGGTAAGAGCGGCAGGTTCATCGGGCGGGGGACTGTACGCGGTGAGCGCGGGGCGGTGAAACACCAGGCGCGGCGGCGGATCCGTTGCCCCTCTCTCGTACTAGCATCGGGCGTGTTCATGAGCGCCGTCGACACCCACACCGTCGCTCCGCCCGCCGAGGAATCGCTCGAGCACCCGACGCCAGTGAAGGCGGGCGAGGGCATCTCGCTCTCGGAGCTGATCCAACGGGCCCGCAACGCGGTGGGGGAAGAGCGCGCCTGGCTGTGCACCCTGGTCAACCGCGCGCTCGCGGCGCTGGCGACGGCGACCGACAAGGACCGCCAGGCGGCGCTGCTGCTGGAGATGCTCGACGACGAGGCGCTGCACGGGCTGGAAGACGAAGACCGCGTCCCCTGTCGCGCGGTGGCGGTCGAGGCGCTGCTGGCCATCGGCTACCCCTGGGCGCTGCAGCTCGAGCCGGAGGACGTGCAGTTTCTCCGCGACCACCCGGCACAGCGCCGCAGGGGGGTGCCGATCAACCGCATCGCGGGCGGAGCCGCGGGCCTGGGCGCCTCGACGCTGCTGGGGGTGAGCTTGTTCGCGATGCCCGGCTGGTGGGCGACGCAGCTGCTCCACTCTCCGCTGGAGCTGGCGCTCGCCGGCTCGCTGGCGCTGATGATGGCCAGCTCGTTCTCCATCGTCTTCGCCCGCCCGTGGCCGTTGGCGGCGCGGTGGGCGATGGGCCTGTCGAGCCTGGTGGCGGCGGTCGTCGTCCTCGCGGACGCGGTGTCCCGCACGCCCACCAGACTTCACGACCTGATGATGCTGGTGCCGGCGCTGGGAGCGCTCGGCGCCCTCATCAAGGACAGCTCTACGACTTGACGGCTTTGACCCGGGGCCGCTTCTCCTCGGCCTCTTCCTCTTCCTTCACGTCGGGCACGGCCTGGACGATGGAAGCGGTGCCGATGCCGAACTTCTCGAGGACCTTGCCCTCGATCGCCCGCATCACCTCGGGGTGCTCCTTGAGGTAGTCCTTGGCGTTCTCCCGGCCCTGGCCGATGCGCTCGCCGTTGAAGCCGTACCAGGCGCCGCTCTTCTCGACGATGCCGTTCTCGCTGGCGAGATCGATGACGTCGCCTTCGCGGGAGATCCCGACGCCGTACATGATGTCGAACTCGACCTCTTTGAAGGGCGGCGCCATCTTGTTCTTCACCACCTTCACCCGGGTGCGGTTGCCGACGACGACCTCGCCGTTCTTGATCGCGCCGA
>JAYVRT010000727.1:0-4320 GCA_043776025.1 Archangiaceae bacterium
CCTCGCCGTCGCGCCCCGCGGGCCTACAAGCCCACCCGATTCAGCGAGTACGGCCGCCGCCGCGGCGCCTCAAAGTGATCCTGCACCCAGGACGCGAAACTCGACGCGGCGGTTCCGCGCCCGGCCTTCATCGGTGTCGTTGGTCGCCCGGGGCTGCGAGCGGCCCAGCCCGCGGTGGGTGAGGCGCTCGGCCTTCACGCCCCGCTGAATCAACGCCTTCTCCACGGTCTGGGCGCGGTCGAGTGAAAGCTGCTGGTTGAAGGCGTCGTCGCCGGTGGCGTCGGTGTGGCCCTCGACCTGGACGCGCTTGATCCGGTCGTCGCCGTTGAGCAGCTGGGCGAGCTGACCCAACAGGTGCCCGTTCTTCGGCAGCAGCTCGGAGGAGCCGACCTCGAAGACGATCTTTCCGCGGATGTTGATCATCCCGCTCTCGAGGACGATCTGCGGCGCGTCGGGACAGCCGTCCCCGTCGCCGCCCTTCTCTTCCGCCGCGTCGGGGCACTCGTCCTTCACGTCGGGGATGCCGTCGCCGTCGAGATCGGACAGGGCGCCACTCCTCGGCGCGGTGGCACAGCCGGCCGCCGCCGCGAGCCACAGCAAGCCCGCGGCTCTGATCCCCCTCCCGTTCACGTCCGATCTGCTCCCCACGCGCAATCGAGGTTACCGCCCCAGGGCCGCGTCGGCCCCATCTCACAGTGTTATTTGACACGCTACGTCGAGCTGTGGAACCCGATGGCGTCGCTGGCGCAGCCGCAGACGCACGCGCAGCCGACGGGCCGACCCGTCGCCAGGCCCTGGTACGCGTTCTGGCGGTAGCCGGGGGTGGGTGCGCGGCGGAGGCGCCGCCGCTACAGTCGCGCCGCGCCCGATGACCGCGTCTGCCCGGATCCTGCTGGCCGCTCATCCCACCGTCGGGCACACCAGCGCGCTCCGGGCGATCGGAGTCCGGCTGCGCGAGCAGGGCCACTGGGTCGGCTTCTGCATCGCGCAGGTGTAACCCCACCCGGGCATTCGGCGGATCCACCCCGCGCCCGCCCAGAGTGGCGACGTAGCCACGGCGCCTCGCCGACCGCCGGCGAAGCGGAGACGGGTCGATGAGATTGGCGGCTTCCGCAAAGACCCAGACCCGTCCGCGTCAGCGCCTGGGGTCCGCTCGAACCGCTCGGCGGGCGCGCGCTGCCAGGGCGCCGCCATCGCAATCCGCTGCGAAGCGGGCGCTCGGCCTATGCTCTCACCGTCACCGTGTGGGCCCCAGGCTACCGAGACGAGATTTGGAGCCGGCTCGACCAGCCGTGGGACCTGGTGGTGGTCGGCGGCGGCATCACCGGAGCCGGCATTCTCGGCGAGGAGGTGCGACAAGGGTGGCGCGCGCTGCTCGTCGAGGCGCAGGACGTCGCGTCGGGCACCTCGAGACGCTCGACGAAGCTGGTCCACGGCGGGCTGCGCTACCTGCGAGAGGGCCAGTTTCGCCAGACGCGCGAGTGCGTCCGCGAGAGGGAACGGCTGATCCACGAGGGCGCGGGCCTGGTGAACCGCGTCAGCTTTTCGCTCGCGAGCTTCCCCGATGACCGGATGCCGGGCTGGCTCTACGGCGTCGGGCTGGCCCTCTACGACACCATCGCCTGGAAGTGGGCCCACCGCTCGCTCTCGCGCGACGAGCTGATCGCCCGCAACCCTCCGCTGCTCGGGTCGCAGACGCAGGGCGGGTACGAGTACACCGACGGGCAGGTCGACGACGCGCGGCTGGTGCTTCGGGTGCTGCGCGAGGCGGTGCGGCACGGCGGGACGGCGATCAACTACGTGCGGGCCGACAAGCTGCTGCGCACTTCCGATGGCCGCGTGCGCGGGCTGGTGCTCCAGGACACGGCGCTGGGGGCGACGCGCACCGCGGAGGTGAAGGCGAAGGTGGTGATCAACGCCACCGGAGCGTGGGCGGACGAGCTGCGCGGGCAGGTCGAGCAGCCGAAGCGCCTGCGGCGAATCCGTGGGAGCCACCTCGTCTTTCGCGCCGAGCGGCTGCCGGTCCCCGGGGCGTTGAGCTTTCTCCACCCGCGCGATCGTCGCGCGGTCTTCGCGATTCCCTGGGAAGGAGTCGTGATCGCCGGGACGACCGACGTCGACCACCCCGACCTGACGAACGAGCCCTTCATCAGCGAGGAGGAGACGGCGTACATCCTCGAGTCGCTCCAGCGGGCGTTTCCGTCGCTCGAGCTGACCGCGAAGGATCCGATCGGCACCTACTCCGGCGTCCGGCCGGTGATCGACACCGGAAAGCTGGATCCGTCGAAGGAGTCCCGCGAGCACGTCGTCTGGCGCGAGAACGGAATGGTCACCATCACCGGGGGCAAGCTGACGACCTTCGCGTTGATGGCGCGCGAGGCGTTGACCGCTGCGCAGCAGGACCTCGGGCCGATGCAGGCGCGCGCCCGCGTCTTCGAAGCGAACCCCGAGGGCGTCAACTGGCCGGCGGCGATCTCGCCGGGAGACCGCTTCCGTCTCCTCGGCCGCTACGGCGTCGAGGCGGTGGAGCTGGCGAAGGATCCCGACGCGCAGCACATCCCAGGGTCGGTCGCGCTGTGGAGCGAACTGCGTCACGCCGCCGCGAACGAGGCCGTGGTGACTCTGTCGGACTTGTTGCTGCGGCGGGTGCGGATCGGACTGCTGCTGCCCAACGGAGGAATGGACCACGCGGCGAAGATTCGGACCTTGGCGCAGCCCGCCCTCGGCTGGGACGACGCGCGCTGGGAAAAGGAAGAAGCGGACTACCGCGCCGCCTGGAAGCGCGGCTACGGGCCTGTGCCGGCGCGGTAACCCCAAAGAACGCGCGTGCCGAGCACCCGGCGCGCGGCTTGCTTAGCCATCGGACCATGCCTCGTGCCGCATGGCTGGTTTGCCTCGGGTTGCTCGCCTGCGCCACGCCGCGGCTGGCCGCGGCCATCTGGGTCGACCTGCCCGTCGGGTACGCGCGCCACCTCGAGCACCCCGTCTTCTCCGGCAGCGACGGCGACTCGGCCGCGCGGCTCAACCGCTGGGTCAACGACCGGTGGGGCGCGGACCACGGGTGCGAGCCCCCGCCCGCCTCCGAGACCGCCGCCTACGAACGCCGGCTGACGGTGCTCCGCTTCAACGCGATCGCGGCGCTGTTCCTCGACTCGGCCCAGCACTCCTGTCCCGGCGACCCTCACCCCGACAGCTACCGGGTCCAGTACCTCGTCGACGTGAAGTCGGGGCAGACGATCGATCTGTGGGCGCGCCTGCCGGACGCGGCGAAGACGCAGGTGCGCTCGAAGCTGTCGGAGCTCGGCGCCCGAGCCCACCGCAACGATCCCTGCGCCCGCGCATACCCGGTGGATCAATTCCCCGAAGTCTTCGCGGTGCGCCTCGAGCAGGACGCGGTCGCCTTCGAGCCCCGCTTCCCCTGGGTGATTCGGGCCTGCACCGAGACGCTGGTGCTGCCGCGCGCCGTGCTTCGGGCCTGGTTCGAAGGCGACGCGGGCGTGCTTCGTCTGCTCGACGCTGTCAACTGAGCACTCCAGTTCACACCCGATGCGCAGTGCGACCCACACTCGCGGCGTAGTAGAAAACCCGGATGCGCTTGGGGAGCCAACTGGGGTTCGGGTTCCTGCTGGCGTGCGCCGCGGGCTGCTCGACGAAGTCCGGGCCGAAGCCGCCGCCCCCATTCACCGCCGAGCAGCACACGTTCTTTCCGATCGACGCCGGTGTTCACGCGCTCGGTTCGCCGAACGCAGACGGCGTCTTCGTCTGCGAGAGCTGCCACCTGCCGAGCAGCGCCAGCTTCGCCGAGATCAACTGCATCAGCTGCCACGATCACGCCGGCGGAGTGACGAACCGGCTCCACAGCTCGGTGGTGAACTACCAGTACCAGAGCAGCGCGTGCCTCGCCTGCCACCCCGCGGGAGAGAAGGTCGCCTTCGACCACGCCGGCATCGCCGATCAGTGCGCGCAGTGCCACGACGTCGGGACCCAGTTCGCCGCGCTGCCCGTCGTCAACTTCACCCACCCCGATCGCCACGGCGACGACTGCGGCGCCTGCCACACCACCGACAGCTGGAAGAACGCCACCGGCGCGCCGGCCGGCTTGAGCTCCGACCCCGCGCAGGACCTCTCGGTCGACGCCCTCATCCCGACCTGGTCGGGGACCTCGATCACCAGCGTCAATCCCCAGCTGGAGACGCTGCGGATGACGATGGACCACGCGTCCACCGATCTGCCCAGCTCGGCGCTCAACGCCTGCGCGAACTGCCACGTCGGCGCCGGCGCGGGCGCCTTTTACCCCGGCCTGCTCCACTCCTCGCTCGC
>JAYVRT010000728.1:0-4319 GCA_043776025.1 Archangiaceae bacterium
CCCGTCGCGCGGGCGCCGTCGCGCGAGCTGCCGCCGGGCCCTCAGCCAACGACGTTTTCGATCAACTGACGGCGGTGCGCTTGCGTCGACGCTGCCAGAAGAAGACCGCGAGCGCGACGACGGCGCCCGCGGGGACGATCGCCAGGCCGGCGATGAAACCGACACGCTCTCCCCGCCGCCGATCGCGTTCCGCTTCACCCTGCCAGTTGCTCTTCCCGTGCAGCGTGGTGAGGAAGGTGTCGAACTCCGCCGAGAGCTTCGCCTCTGAGGCGCCGTCGCCGACGAGCTGCACCTGGATCGCCTCCGAGGCCAGGGGTACCTGGGTCGCCAGGGTCACTGCCTGGCGCTCGCCCGCGACGGCGTGACTGGCCATGACCTCCAGCAAGTGCGCTCCCCACCGTACCTGGCGATAGGTGAACCCAGACATCGCCAGCCCACTCTTCGCGGCGACTTCGTTCGCGGCCTTCTCGGCGATCGAATGGTTGAGCTTGCCGCCCTCGGCGATCGTGCCGCCCAGGGGCGCGATCACCAGCATCGCCCAGGATCCTTCGGGCGGCTTGCCACGCAGGTAGGCGTAGAGCGCCCCTCCCGCCGCACCAACCTCGGGCGCCGGCTCGTACCCCGCGGGAACGGCGAACGAGAACCCGCGCCGGGCATCGTCGACAGTCTGCGCCGAGGCGCTGACGGCCAGGAGGCAACCAAGCAGGAGTGAGGAACCCTTCATGCTCGGGGTTTAGCCGCGACGATGGGCCGGGACAATGCGGTTGTGGCGTAAGGTCTGGTCCGTGCGACGCGCTCTGCTCTGTCTTGGGCTGCTGTGGGTGTCCTGCAAAGGGAAGGGGCCGGCGTATCCGACGATCGTCGTCGACGAGGCGCACCTGCAGCTGCAGCACGCCGATGGCTCGGCCCCGGTCGACTACGCGATCTCGCCCGGCCCCGGGCTGATCCTCGACGCCAGCGGGTACAAGTTTCAGATCCCCGCGCAGCTGGAGCTGGCCGCGCCGGACTCGGTCAGCATCGTCGTCGGCAAGGGCCAGATGTACGCGGCTGAGTGGAAGCCGGCCGAGGGCCGCGTGCAGCTGGACGCCACCACGATGACGCCGGTCGGCCACGCCCCGGCGTTCACCGGGTTTCCGGCAGGGACGACCGTGGCGCTGGGCATCGGCCACACCGAGAAGACGCTGGGGGCGAAGTCCCGGTTCTCGGTGATCTGGGCCGGAATGGTGAACGTGAAGTAGTTCAGCGCTTCTTCTTCGCCGCCTTCTTCGGCAGCGCGGCAGCGCCCTCGAAGGCACGGAGGATCCACTGGCGCAGCTGAGCGGGTTTGCCCATCATCGCCTCGGGCAACATCACCTTGTCGCTGCGCAGCCGCCCGTTGCCCATCGGGTCGAACATCGCAGAGCCCGGAAGCGCGAGGGCTTTCGCCCGATCTGCCTCCGGCAACAGCACCATCGTCGACCGGCCGAACAGGCCAGCGAAGACGTGGCCGTTCACCTTCGCCGCGACGCCGCCGAACATCTGCAGCACCTCGACCCGCGGGTCCGAAGGGAGCACCGAGAGGAAGATCGGGTGATGCTCAGGGGGAATCTTGATCCAGGCCATGTCGCGAGACCTCAAAAAAAGCGCAAGTCGTGTCAGGGGACGTCGAAGATTTGGACAGGCATCGAGGTGGTCGAGTCGTACTGGATCACGTGCCACCCGCCCGTGGCCAACTGCTCGACGGTGATGTAGCCGAAGGGCGTATTGCCGCCGATCGGGGCACCGCCCATTCCCACCACCAGTTGTTTGCCAATGCGGAAGAAGCTGTGGGTGTGCCCGACGAGCAGCAGGTCATAGGTCGAGGCCTGGAGCATCGCGTTCATCTCATCGGTGCAGGGCGCGAAGGCAGCCAGCGGCTCGTGCCGGACGATGACCGTGAACGTGGTCGACTGGGCCAGCTCACCGGCGAGCCAGGCCTTCTGATTCGCGTCCCAGGCGTTGCAAGCGGCGACGAGGAACTTCACCGACCCCAACGAGGTTTGCACCGGCACCGCGTAGTACGGGGTGGACTTGCCCAACGGGGTCACCAGGGCAGAGACGAACGCGTCGTAGTTGTTTCGCCCGGTGAAGGCGCCGACGCAGTTGCTCGCGGTGGCGCCGCTGCACTCGTGGTTGCCCATCGCGGCGAAGACCGTGCCCGGGTATTGGTTCCGCGCGGTCACGTAGTACCCGAGCTGAATCGCCGCCTGCACCCCGTAGGGGCTCGAGAATTGGTAATCGCCGGTGGTGACCACGAACTGCGGGGGCGGGCTCATCGCGGCAAGATCGGCGTAGATCTTGGTGATGATCGCCGTCGGGTACGTCGCGGTCTCGTCGGGGTTGGCGGGCCGGGTGTCTCCCACCACGGCGAAGAAGAGGCGATCAACGAAGCCGCCGTTGGGGCCGATCAGCCCCCCGTCCCCCGGGACCCCGGCGTCGAAGACCCCCGCGTCGAAGACTCCCGCGTCATCCCCATTGCCCGAGCAACTCGTCGGCGGAGGTCGACAGCTGCAGTTGCTGGCGCTCGCAGTGTCGCACCACCAGCCGCCGTAGCACCCGTTGGCCTGACAGCTGCCAACGCCCGCCACGCATGAGTGGCAACAGGCCGGCGTTTCCGGAGGGACCCGCGTCCCGCACGCGCCTGCGTCAGCGGGCCCGGCATCGAAGCCCTCGACGCACGACCCTGACGGAAGATCGCAGCTCGTCCCCGGCCCGCAGACTCCGCAGCCGGCGTCGACCGCGCAGCTTCCCGACCGCGGAAGACAGACCTGCACCTGCAGGCCGCCGAAGTCCGTCGCGAGGGCGCAGTCCTCGAGGGTCGCGCACTCGGCCGTGGCGGCGCAGGACCGCGCGCAGAAACTGTCCCCGCTGTACTGGACGCAGGCTCCGCCGGTCTCGCATTCGGCGCCCGTCAGGCAGGGTCTGCAGGTCTGGCTCCCCGCGTCCGCCGCGCCCCCTCCTCCGCCGCCGGATCCACCCGCATCGGCAACTGTGCCCCGGCGCGGGCAGCCTGCGAGCAACGCGACGGTGATGACCCACAGCACGACCCGCTTCATCTGCAGCTCCGTGTTCGTTCTCCCGGACGGCGCGCCCCGGGACCTATCACAGGGCGGGGGCCGGACGCCGGTCCGCTCGTCTCACGTCGGGCAGAACTCAGCCGCATCCGGTCGGGGTCCCGCGAGAGGAGCCGCTTGATCCCCTCCATTCAGGCAGGCAGCCCTCGGAACCACCGGCCCCTCCAGCATGTCACCACCGACCCTCGGCCCCTTCGCAGGTGCGATCCAGGGCAGCACCCGGCGGGGAGGCTCCTTCGCGAGCGAGATGTTGACCTCGTGCCTACCGTAGGAGCGATTCAGGGGCAGGTCGCGCCGCCGCCGGAGGAGTGCGGCGGACTGATGACATCACCGGCGGTGCGGGTGCACGTGGT
Source organism: Archangiaceae bacterium (assembly GCA_043776025.1). Taxonomy (GTDB): domain Bacteria; phylum Myxococcota; class Myxococcia; order Myxococcales; family Myxococcaceae; genus JAYVRT01. Next base: position 3,446 of record JAYVRT010000728.1, read on the forward strand.
GCGGGCATTGAAGCGGATCCTCCCCGCCCCGGCGCCACCCCCTCCGCCACCACCGGGAGGACTGCAGCCGGTGTTGTCCGCGGCGGTTCCGTTGGCAGGCGGAGTCGTCCCTGCTCCACCGGCCCCGCCTCCGCCGTGGCAAATGAAGGGCCCGGGGCCCGGGGCGGGAGTCGCGCTCGTGGTGCTCCCGGGGTTGCCGGGACTCGCGTTCGAATCGTCGTTCCCCTGCCCGCCGCTGCCCCCGTTGGCCGTCACCCTCGCGGTCGCCGCCAGGCGCAGCACGTCTGCTTCGAGGAGGATTCCGCCGCCGCTGCCCGCGCCCCCACCCCCGTTGTTGGTCGCCCCGGCCGCTTTTCCGCCGGCTCCCGCGGCGTGGATCAACCCGCTGATGTCGATCGCGCCAGCGACGGTCAGTTGAAACGCGCCCCCGCCTTTGCCGCCAAGCCCTCCTGAACTGCCGGCTCCTGCGCCACCGGTGCAACCCCCGTGAAGTGGAGACAGGGTGTCCATCCCTTCAATGATTCCCCCGTCGCCTCCCGACGGGGCTCCTCCGCGGCCCCCCGGCTGGCCAAATGCCCCGCCCCCGCCGCCTCCCGGCTGCCCAACCGCCGCCCCGGGTCGCCCCGCGCCCCCGGTGCAGGGGCCTGCGCCGTCGCCGGCGGCGTCTCCATCGAGGCTGATCTCCCCTGCGATGTTTGCAAATCCGGTCGCTGCGAAGATCGCCGGCCGTGTGCCTGTGATCGTGAGCTTCCCCGCGGAAGTGATCGAGAGGGAATCGACGGTGAACAACACCGCCGGAGCGCCATTCGACAGACTGATCGCCGCGAAGGCCGGCAACTTCCCGCAGCCGCCCGGGGTCAGTGTCGGCGTCGTT
>JAYVRT010000729.1:0-4318 GCA_043776025.1 Archangiaceae bacterium
GCGCAAGGTGCTCCAGCAGATCGACGGCATCGCCTTCGCCGAGTTCTCCGACGTCGACGTCGTCCGCCACCCCCTGGTTCAGGAAGTGATCCGGGCCTACGAGCGCGCCGAGCCGACCCCGATCAAATAGCGGGGCGCCGCCGCGAGCGCCTCGCGGCCAGCCCGAGCAGCACCAGCGCGCCGGGGCCGAGGCTGACGCTGGTGCAGCCGCAGCCGACCCTGTAGCTGCCCGGGTTCGTTCCGCCGCCGCCGCCGCTGGCTCCCGCCCCACCGCCGGCGCCGCCATCGTCGAGCCCCGCGTCGCGGTCCACCCCGCCCCCGCCGACACCCCCCGAACCTCCGCCCCCGGCGCTCCCGCCGCCACCGCCCGCGCCACCTCCGGAGCCGGCGTCAGCCGTGCCCGCGTCATTCATGCCCGCGTCCGGCGGCGTCCCCCCGTCGAAGGCGGTGCAGAGCCCGGTCTGGCAGACCAACGACTTGCACTCGATGCCGTAGGTGCACGCCACGCCTTCGTCCGCCTCGCGGAAGTGGGTGGTCGTGACCCTCATCGAGGCGATTGGCCCCAGCGGCTGCGAGCTCTGCGCTGCCACGATTGCGTCGTCGCCGGAGAACGCGAGCACGCCCGAGCGGTGGGCCAGCGCGGTGGCGAGCACCGTCACCTGGGCCAGCGGGGGGCCAGCCGACGGGAGCCCGCGGGTCAGCACCGTGCCGCCGGAGAGCCACGTCACCAGGTAGCGCCGGCCGTCCCAGACCGCGTTCGGCGTCTGGGTCGAGAGGCCTCCGGCGAGGACCACCGGGGCGCCGTCGGCGACGGTGCCATCGGCCTTCACCCGGGCCGCGACCACCAGCGTGCCGTTGTCGAACCAGGAGACGAGGAAGTCGCTGCCGTCGCTGGCCAGCGAAGGGTTGAGGCGGGACGCGCCGGTGCCGAAGAGCGTCTTGGTGGGGACGTCGAGCAGTGCCCCCGCGGCGCTCACCCGGGTGTAGCCGATGCGGGTGCCTCCCCCTTCCCCCCAGGCGACCAGCCACTGCGTCGGGTTGCCGGCGACCGCTGGGGTGACCTCCGCCGAGCCGCCCGCCGCGACGGCGAAGGCACCCGCGCCCGGCGGCCCGGTGGTGCCGACCCGTCGCGCGTAGATGTCGCTGGTCGCGTGGGGCTCCTGCCAGACGACCAGGTAGCTGCCCGGACCCCACGCCCCCGAGGGGTTCGCTTGCGGAAACCCGCTGGCGAGGTTGAGCGGTGGCACGTCGAGCGAAGCGCCCTGGGGCGCGATCCGCGTCAGCCGCAACACCGAGCTTGCCGCGTCGACCCAGACCGCGGCGGCCTGGTCCGGCCCCGCGGCGGCGCCGCGGCCATCGGAGGCGACGCTGGGGCTCGGGCTGAGCTCGAAGCTCGCGGCCACGGCAGCGCCGTTGCGATCGAACCAGCGCGCGGTGGGCAGCAGGCGGTCGCTACGGGAGTCCTGCCAGACGACGAGAAACCCGCCGTCGATTCCCGCCACGTCGGGGTCGAACTGAGAGCTCGCCGAGAGCGTCGGCGGCGCGATGAGGCTGAGCCCCGAGCCGGTCGTATTCACGTTCACGTGTCCGAGCGTCGCGGCCAGGTGCTGGTTGTGCCAGCCGATCAACGTCAGCCCTCCGTCGTTGCTTGCCAGGGCGGGGGTGGTGCCGGTCGAGCCCAGCAGGCCCGACCCCGGGTCGGACGGCGAGCCGCCCGGGCTGACCGCGGAGACCTGCAGCTTCTGCGTCGCGCCGGCCTCGTAGGCAACCACCCACTGGGTCCCGTCGAAGACCGTCTTGGCGTGTCGCGCCGCGGCGGCCGTGGTGCCGTTGATCGCGAACGGCGAGGCGTCGATCGGCGTCAGCAACGAGGTCATCCGGCGGCCGATGATGCCAATCGCGGTGTCCCAGGTGAGCAGCACGTCCCCCGCGGTGTCCGCCGCGCCACTGACGAAGTCGTCGGTGGGGGAGCTGGTGCTGATTTGGGTCTCCGGCCCCAGCGTCCCGCCACCGTCGAGCACCCGTCGCGCCCAGATGTCCGCCGAGGTGCCTCGCAGGTCGGACCACGCGACGACGTAGTCACTGCCGGTCGGCACCACCACCGGCCGGCGGCGGATCAGCGCCCCAGAGGACACGACGACCTCCCCCGGGAGCCCAGCATCAGCGAGGATCGCCCGCCCAAAGATCGATTGAACCCCCGAACGATCGTCGGTCCACGCGAGGAAGAAGTCGGTGCCGTTGGTGGCCATCGACAGATCCGCCATCGTCGCGCTGCTCGAGGAGAAGGCGACCGGCGCGGCGTCGAGGATCGTCCCCCCGGCCGAGACCCGCACCCCTTCCAGTTGGTTGTAGTCCGTCCACGCCACCCAGCAGTAGTTGGGCACGCACGCGACCGCGGGGTGATCGCCGCCCCGGCCGTAGGTCAGCTGCAATCCGAACTGATCCTGCGACATCCCCGTCGGCGACAGCCGCGAACCCCACACCTGCGTCGCGCCGGTGTTCGACATCCGGGTGTCGGACCACGCCACGAAGTAGAGGTTGCCGGTCCACGCGGCTGCGAAGTGCTCCTGGACGTTCGCGCCCGCCCCCACCGCGGGGGCGTCGACCGCCGACTCCGGCCCGAGCACCGCCTGCTGGATCCGCGCGAAAGCAGGATTGGGCGCCGCGCTGTCCGAGCATGCACAGACCGCGAGCGCAGCGGCGACGAAGCTCGAGGCAGTCGCGATTCGCAAGCGCACAACTGTACCACTGCCAGGCGGCCTTCAGCGGCGGCGCTGCTTCTTGCCCGCCGCGGCCTTCGGCGCCGGGCTCTTCTGACCGAGCACCGGGGTCTTCGCCACCACCGGCTCGGGCGCTCGCTCGACGATCGCCGGGGCCTTCGCGGCCTCAGGCGCGGCTGGCAACGGCGCGCCGTCGCGGTGGGCGGCGGTGAGGAGGATCATCGCGGCGAAGAGCACCACCAGGCTCGCCACCGCCAGCGGAGCGGCGGCCCCGCGCGCGATCAGCGCCCGGAAACCCGTTGGCTCGGCCACCGGCAGCTGGGCCAGAGTCGCCGGCCGCAGCGTCGGAGCACGGGGCGCCGGCGCCTCGCCGTCGTCGGCGACCGCGAGGACCAGCCGCGCCATCCCGTCGATCGAGGCCGACGGCTCGAGCTGCACCGAGGCCGCCTTCACCGCCTCCACCATCGCCTTCGCGTCCTGGGGGCCTTCGCCGCTCACCGCCGCCATCACCGCCGCGTCGAGCGACGGGTCGACCGCGGGGTTGTAGTAGCTCGGCGGCCAGGCGGTGACTTCGCCTGCTCCCGACAGCAGCCGGTAGACCAGCCGCCCCAGGCCCGCGCCATCGCCGCTCGGCTCCGAGGTCTCGGGCACCCAGACCGCGCCCTGCCGCGTGCACCACACCCGCTTCGGGTCGATCGCCCCCACGCCCCTGCCCAGCGCGTTGAGCTCGGCGACGTGGTGGGCCAGCTCGGCGGCGATGTAGAGCGCCACCTCGAGCGGGAGCCGGTCTCCCTCCCGGGCGTCGATCGCCGCCTGAAGGGTCACGGCTCCATCGACCTGCGCCGGGAACAGCGGGCTGGTGAGTGCGGGCACGGTCGGTACCCAAGCAACATCTGCGCTCATCGGGCCGAGCAGCGGTTCTCCACGCTTGGCCCGCCGACTGTGCACAACTGTTCACACCTTCCCGGTTCAGCGGCCAGGACAGCGTCAAAACCCTTGTCAGATGAAGCGGGTGGCCCCGATGTGGGCGTCGAACTCGGCCCGCTCGTCTTCGGGCAGTCGCGCGCGGTGCACCCGCAGCGAGAACCCACCGTGGATGATGCCCCGGTCGTTCACCATCCAGTCCACGACTGCGTCGAGCGCGACCTCGACCCGCGCGCCCTTCGTCAGCGAGGCGACCGACGGCGGCACGTCCACCACCACCGCGGAGAAGCCGGCGGCGCTGACCCGCGCCTGCGTCAGCCAGAGGAAGATCTGCGTCTGGCCTTCGGTCACCGGCGTCTTGACCATTGCCACCCCACCGCCCGGGCCGGCCGCCTCGGCGATCAGGTGGCGGAAGTCGTCGAGGGTCGCCCGGGCGTCCTCCACCGACTGCCTCAACTCTGGGTCGTCGGCGGCAAAGACCATCACCCGCTCGCCATCCTGCGCATTCGCCATCGGTTACCTACCCTCTTGCCAGGGGGAACATTACCGACCCCTCACGACATACCAACCCCTCACGATTGACCCCCACCTTGTTTGCGGCCTATACGCGCGACCGCCACCGATGCCTGCTCCCCTCCGCGGACAGGTGGTTCTTCACGCAGCACCCACCAGGA
>JAYVRT010000730.1:0-4318 GCA_043776025.1 Archangiaceae bacterium
CGCCACCGGCTCCACCCGAACCGCCTCCAGTCGCTGAGCCACCGCTTCCACCGCCGGCGGCCCCGCTTCCACCGCCGGCGCCGGACCCTCCGCCGGAGCAAGCCGCCACGGTCGCGATCAACACCAGCGTCAGGATCCGGTTCATGGGCTCGCGTCTACCAGAGTTCCCTTCGCCAGTTTGCTGCGCTGCGGTGACCCCAAGCCCCCGTTGGGAGGACTCGCCTCCACCGGAGAGGGCCGTCGTGAATCGTCCCGCGCGGTTCGCGGTGGAATGGGCTTTGCTCTGTGCCGCCCATGCGCCTTCGCTCCCTTCTCGTCAGCGTCGTCCTCTCTGCCACCGCGTTCGCGCAGCCGGCGCGGACCTTCGTCACGCTTCCCTCGTCGAATGGCTACGGGGCGGTGATCGCCGACGTCTCAAAGGCGAAGGTGGTGCACTTTCGCGAACGGTTGCCGGCGACCGAAGAGGCTCAGCTCGACGGGGCAGGCGCCGAGGTCTGGGTCGGCGATCAGCTGCAGGTGGTGAAGTCGCGCGACCTGCTCTTCGACGCGTACTTTGGTCTGCGGGTCGCCGGGCAGCAGCAGTGGCTCAGCGCGGTGGCGACCGACGTCCCCGGCTCGGGCTACGAGACCGCCGGCGCTCCCAAAGGCGGCTCGGGGATGGTGACGTGGAACCAAACGGTGGGCGGGCTACAGGTCTCCACCTTTGTCTTCGCGCCGCGGACCCTGCCGCACGCGGGCTTCGTGATGGCGCTGCGCGTGAAGAACCCCGGCGCCACCGCGGCCCCCAATGTCGCCGCGTTCTCGCTGCAGAACTTCCACCTCGGCTTCGGGCGCCCGGGAGTGATGACCAAGATCGGCTCCAACGGAGAGACGATCACCGTCGATGCCAGCCACGATGTTCTCGAGCGGGGGTTTGCCGGGGTGATCGCCGCGCGGCCGCTGGGGTCCTTCGCCCACGCGCTCGGTTGGAGTTCGACGACGCCCCCGGCCGGCAACGGGTTTCAGATCGTCCAGGGGGGCGGCGCCACCGACTTCGGTGACTCGACCGGAGATCTCGGCGTCGCCGACGACGCCGCGAGCGGCTTTCAGTTCTCGCTGGGCACCATCGCCGCCGGCGCCGAGGCGTGGGCGGGCATCGCCGTCGCCACCTCGGGAGATCCCTTCGCCGCCGCCGAGGTCCGCGGCTGGCTCGATGCGTACGTGGGCGCGCGCGGCCCGAAGCAGTTGGTCGACGACGAGCGCGCCGCGTGGGCGACGTTTCAGCAGGGCCTGACGCTCCCTTCCGGGCTGTCCACTGACGAGCAGACGGTCGCGCGCGCTTCGGCGGTAATGCTCGCGATGGCGCAGGTCCGCGAACGCGACACCTTCCTCCGCGAGTTCCTCACGATCGACGGCGAGGCGCGAAGGACGCGCTTCCTCCGTCCCGATGGCGGCGCGGCAGCGTTGCCGGCGGTCATCGCCCACCGTGGCGCGGGGGCGGTGCTCGCGGGCCTGCCACCGGGAGAGTGGACCTACGCCTGGGTCCGCGACGGCGCGTACTCCGCGGTGGCGCTCTCGACGCTCGGGCTGACCGCCGAGGCGCGCGAGGCGCTGCGCTTCATGCTCGATGCGGAAGGGGGCAGGTTCCAGCAGTGGACCGAGCTCAACCCGCCCGGCTTCCCGCCCTATGTCATCAGCCTCACCCGCTATCTTGGCTTCGGCGTCGAGGAGACGGACTTCAACAGCTTCGGACCCAACCTCGAGTTCGACGGCTTCGGGCTCGTCCTCTGGGCGCTGCGGGAGCACGAGCGGCGCACCTCGGACACCACGCTCGTCGACGCGAGGTGGAACCAGGTCGCCGCGAAGATCGCCGACGCCCTCGTCGCGTTGATCGACCCCGCGACCGGCCTGATGCGCAAGGACTCGTCGATCTGGGAGACGCACTGGAAGGGACGCGAGCGAACCTGGGCGTACACCAACATGACCGCGGCGCGCGGGCTGTGCGACGCGGCGGCGCTGGCCCAGCGGAAGGGTGACGCGACGCGCGCCGCGACCTACCGCCAAGCAGGCCTCACGCTCCGCGCGGCGATCGCGGCGAAGCTCACCGACACCAACGGGGCGCTCGCCTCGAACCGGGAAGAGCTGCAGTCGGGCGCTGGCTACTTCGACGCGGCGGTGCTCGACGCCTTCGCCTTCGGGCTGTTCCGCCCCGACGGGAGGATCGCCCGGGCTACCCTCGCCGCGCTCGAGCAGAAGCTGCGGGTGACCGCCGGCCCCGGCTGGGCGCGCAACGACGACCGCACCGATCACGGCGGAGCGACCGACCTCTCGCCCTGGGGCAGCGACTACGACAGCGCCGAATGGGTCTTCACCGACCTGCGCGGCTCGATCGCCTTTCGCGCCACCAACCCGGCGCGCGCGGACGCGCTGCTCGCCTGGACCACTGGCCAGTCCGCCGCGAACGCGGGCGTCGTCCCCGAGACTTACGACGAGACGACCGGCGCCTGGAAGTTCAACGCCCCGATGATCGGCTTCGGTGCCGGCGCCTACGTGCTCGCCCTCGCCCAGCGCGCGACCGGCGCGGTCGACCCCGCCTGCGGCGCGTTCTTCGACGAGAGCAGCACCGACGGTGGAGTGGACGCCGGCAACGTCGACGGCGGCCCGAAGACCGACGGCGGCACCGGCGGTGGCGCGGGCGGCTCCGGTGGGAACGGTGGCGCCGGGGGCTCCGCTGGCGGAGGCACGGGTGGCGGCGGCGGAGGAAAGACGACCGGGTGCGGCTGCGCGTCGGGCCCCGAAGGCCTGGGCGCGGCGCTCGGGCTGTGGGTGGCGATCCGCCTGGCGCGGGCGCGACGCGTCAGGGCGCGGTGAAGAGGCAGCGCGCGTTGGGTTGCGCGATGTCCGCGAGCACGTAGAGGTAGTAGCTCTTGCCGGACACCAGCGGGACCGGGACACCGGACGCTGGAAAGCGCTGGCTGGTGCCGACGGGGATCTGCCCATACTTCACCGTCCCCGTCAGCAACGGCTCGGTGCCCGTGGCCGGCACGTCGACGCGCCAAATCGTCCCCTCGGGCAGGTCGAGGTTGGGGGGCACCGTGGGGGAGCTCGCGGAGGCCTCGAGGACGTAGAGGTAGCGCGCGCGGCCGTTGAGCCAGGTCATCGTCCCGCCCGGGCCGACGCCTTCGCCATTCTTGCAAGCCTCGGGCTTGAAGAAGCGCTGCTCGTCGAGCGGACCGGCGCCCGTGGTGCCGGGAGGAAACACCGAGCGCGCGACGCCTCGCGCCGCGAGCTCGCCTTCGAAGAACTTCCTCATCCGGACGTCGTCGGTGGTGGGGAAGATCGAGTGCCCCGGGTCAGCGGGCGTCGCGCGGGAGAAGCCGTTGTTCTGCGCCGCGGGAAAGGCGCCGAAGCCGACGGTGTCGATCCACCCCGCGCCCATCGCGAGGCCCCGGGGGTTGAAGGAATTGACGAAGTTGGGGCCGGACTCGATGAACCAGTTCGAGGCGCCCTCGGGGGCCTTCGCCGAGTGGCAGCAGACGCAGGCCGCGGCCTGGATCTCGGACTTCACCCACTTGACCTCCTCGGCGTAGGGCGCGTCGATCATTCGCGGATCCTCTCGGGTCGAGTTCACCGCGGGAAGGACAGAGTAGTAAGGCCGCTGGGTCCGCACGATGTCGCAGCTGGCGTAGTCCTCGAAGTTGCGCCCCGGCTCGGTCGCCCCGGAGATCATCGACCAGGTGCAGACCTTGCCGTCGGGGCCTTTGCCCAGCGGCTCCCCGGCCTTCGGCGCGACGCACGCGTACACCGGCTGCTGAAAGGTCGGCAGGCCGGTGCCGCCGGTGTCGACCACCGTCCCGCCGCAGATGGGCGCGGGGTCGAAGATTCCTCCTCCGAAGAACTCGCAGCCGCGGATCGTCGAGGCGCACTTGCTGCCGTCGCTGCCTGGCACGGTGATCCGGGAGAACTTGTCCTTCTCGCCGAGGATGCAGTAGCCGAGCCTGACGTCGATGCCGCACGCCTTGGCGAGCACGATCTCCGAGCCCTTGCCCTTGCAGTCGTCGGTCGCTTCCTTCTCGGTCCAGGTGCCGAGGTAGTCGGTGCACTCCGGGCCCTTGCTGAAGTTATTGGTGTAGCTGCAGTTGCCCACGACCTTCTCGGGCAGCACCGGCACCGGGCCCCCTCCACACCGACACCCGGCTGCGACCACCACCCAGACCACCGCTCCGATTGTGCGCATCGACCGCATGAAGGCTCTCCTGGCGTTGAGCGGATAGCTTAACGAGGGGCTCGGTCGGTGTCCATGGTTTGTTCATGGTTCGGGCAAGGTTTGAAACCAAAG
>JAYVRT010000731.1:0-4308 GCA_043776025.1 Archangiaceae bacterium
GGCCCCGCGCCTGGGGTGATCGTCGAGAGCAGCGAGCTCAACAACGTCAAGGTGAGCGCTGCCCAGTTCACCGCCCGCCAGGCGGATCTGATCATCGACTCGGTGACGGTGCTGGAACCGGCGATGCCGTTCGGCCCCGCCCGCTACGCCTTCTTCGCCGAGCCGATTCGTCTCGAGGCGGTGGTGCGCAACCAGGGCGGCGCCACGGCTCCGAACGTCTCGGTGCTCTTCTACATGTCCGACAACGACACCCTCAACGGCGTCACCGACCCCTTTGTCGGGGAGGTCACCGGGCTCACCGTCGTCCCCGGCCAGTCGACGACCGTGACCCTGACCCAGAGCGTGCCGGCCAACGCCGTCAACGGCACCGTGCAGCAACCGGGAACGTTCTTCTTCTTCGCCGCCGCGGTAGCCCAGGGGCTGATCGAGACCTCGAGCTCGAACAACTTCCTCAAGTCCGACCCGCAGCCGGTGCGGAACCCGGCGCCGGATCTGATCGCGGTGACCGTGCGTGGGCCGTCGACCGCCGGTGCCGGCGAGGCGCTGCTCGTCACCCGCACCCTCGCCAACGTCGGCAACCGGCCCGCGGGCCCGGCGAAGTACCGCTACTACCTTTCGGCCAACACCACGATCACCGAGTCCGACATCCTCCTGCCGATTCGGCTCTCCGATGGCACCACCGTCGACGAGGGCACGGTGACGCTCGCTGTCGGCCAGCACAGCCCGGGCAGCGACGTGGTGGTAGTGCCGCCCGGCACGCCCGCGGCCACCTGGTACCTCGGGCTGCTGATCGACCCTCCCGGCGTCGGCGGGTCGGGCGCGGTGGCTGAGATCGACGAGCTCAACAACGGCCTCGCCGGCCAGACGTTGGACGTGGTCTCCCAGCCGCTGGGGCTGGCGACCCAGAGCCTCGCCGACGGCTTCGTCGGTTTGAGCTACCAGTTCCAGCTCGCGGGGCAGGGCGGGGTGGGCAGCTACAGCTACGCGCTCGCACCGGGAGATCACCTGCCGCCGGGCCTGGCGCTCGCCGCCGACGGGAAGATCACCGGCACCCCGACCACCCAGGGTGGCTTCGGGTTCTCGATCGTCGTCACCTCCGGCGCCCGCAGCGCGGTCGAGCGCCGCGCGATGCGGGTGGTGCCCCTGTCGGCGTCGCTGGCGATCACCTCCGACAACCTGCCGCCGGTCGCGCGGGGAATTCCCTACGAGCTGACGCTGGGCGCGCAAGGGGGCTCGGCGCCGTACGTGTGGAGCCTGACCGCCGGGTCGCTGCCGCCCGGGCTCACGCTGACTCCCCAGGGGAAGGTCTCGGGCGTGACCTCCTCGACGCTCGGCCTGCAGTTCACCTTCACCCTGCTGGCGCAGGACGCGGTGGGGAACCGCGACGAGCGGGCGCTGTCGCTCACCATTGTCGACGGCACCGCGCTGTTGATCGGCAACGCTGATCTGCCCGAGGGCCGGGTGGGGGTGCAGTACGTCGTCGACCTGCTGGCGAAGAACGCCGGGGGCGCTGCGGTGAACAAGCCGCTGAAGTGGAGCCTCGTCGCCGGGATCCTTCCCGACGGGCTCGCGCTCGAGCCCAGCACCGATGAGCGGCTGTTGATCAGCGGGACGCCCGAGCTGTCGGGCACCTTCAGCTTCACCCTCGAGGTGGAGGACGCGAAGGGCCGCAGCGACACCGCCGACTTCGTGCTGCGGGTGGTGCAGCCGCGGTTGGTGATCACCGGCGTCGTGCCCTCCCAGGTGCTGCGCGGAGGCAAGGTCTCGGCGCAGTTCGCCGTCGCACCGGCGCTGCCCGGCAATGACTGGAGCCTGCACGACGGCCGGCTGCCGCCTGGGGTGACCCTCGACGCCACCGGCCTGCTCTCGGGCACCGTGCCCGACGACGCCGCGTTTGGCGCCTACAACTTCTCGATCGCCGTCGGCGGCCCATCAGGCGCGGCGACCTTCCGGTCTTTCACCATCGAGGTGGCCGCCGCGTTGACCCGGCCTCCGAAGGGCTGCGGGTGCGGCGAGTTGGGCGGCGGGGTGTTCGCCCTGGCGGTGTTGATCGGCGCGATCCGCCGCCGGGGAAAGCGCCCTCTGGGGTAAGACTGCCGCACGTGTCGCGGCTGTCACGCCCCATCGTCCTCGGACTGCTGTTCCTCTCGGGCTTCACCGGCCTCGTCTACGAGCTGGTCTGGTCGAAGCGGCTGGCGAACCTGCTCGGGTCGAGCGGTCACGCCCACGCGATCGTGCTCGCGACCTTCATGGGCGGGCTCGCCCTGGGCGCCTGGCTCTTCGGGCGAACCGCCGACCGCGTCGCCCGCCCCCTGGCCCTGTACGGCCTGCTCGAGCTGGGGGTCGGCCTCTATGCGCTGGCCTTCCGCTTCGTCCTCTCCGGCCTGAGCACCGTATACCTGCAGGTCGCGCCCCGGCTCGACGCCGACGGGCAGGCGCGGCCGGTGGCGAAGTTGCTGCTGGCGGCGACCTCGCTGCTGCTGCCGACGATCCTCATGGGCGGCACGGTGCCGGCGCTGACCCGCTATTTCACCACCCACCTGGGCGCTGCGAAGCGGCAGCTGTCGGTGCTCTACGCGGTCAACTCGCTCGGCGCGGCGCTCGGCTGCGTGTGCGCGGGCGTGGTGCTGATCCCCGCCGAAGGGCTGCTGCGCACCGAGCTGCAGGCGGCGGCGGTGAACCTCGCGCTCGGGTTGGTGGCGGTGGTGCTCGCCCTGCGCAGCCCCGTGGCGGGCGCCCCGGTGGCCACCGGCGCCGAGGAGCCGCCCCGCGCGTACCCGGTGATCGCGGTGCGCGCCGCGCTCTTCGGCATCGCGCTCTCCGGGTTCACCGCGATGCTCTACGAGATCACGTGGATCCGCCTGCTCTCGATCGTCATCGGCGGCACCAGCTACGCGTTCACCTTCATCCTCACTTCGTTCATCCTCGGCATCGGGCTGGGGAGCGCCTGGCTCTCGCGACGCGACCGCGATCCGAAGCAGGCCGAGCCCGACGCGCTCGCGCTCTTCGGACGGCTGCAGGTGTGGCTGGTGGCCGGGGTCTGCGTCGCGCTGCCGTTCTACGGACGGATGCCGTACCTGTTTCTCCACCTCCACGCGGCGCTGCGAAAGTCGATCGCCACCTGGCCGCTGTACCAGGTGCTCACCTTTGCCTTCTGCGTCAGCGTGTTGCTGGTGCCGACCTTCTTCCTCGGGGCGAGCTTCCCCGCCGCGGCCCGGGTGGCGCTCAGCCGGGTGGAGAAGCTCGGGGGGCAGCTGGGCGGGGTCTACCTCTGGAACACCGTCGGCACCGTGCTCGGCTCGCTGATGGGCGGGCTGGTGCTGCTGCCGACGATTGGGTTGGAAGGGAACTTCGCCTTCGCGCTCGGCTGCAACCTCGTCGCCGCGGGGGTCGCCTACGCCGCGAGCCGGCCGGCAGGAACCCCATTGGCGCGGCACCTGTGGCCGGTGGCGGCGGCGACAGCGGTGGTGCTCGCCTACGGCTTCTCGACGGTCGGCTGGTCGGGGGTGGTGACCTCGTCGGGCCGCTACCGCGAGTGGGAACGGACCTTCGACAGCTTCGAGGCCTTCCGGATCGCGGTGAAGAAGCGCAGCGAGGTGAAGTTCCAGCGCGACGACGTCTTCGCCTCGGTGCTCGTGGGGGTGGCCCCGCCCCTGCGGTACATGCGGATCAACGGGAAGGTGGACGCCAGCAACGGCAACGACATCGACACCCAGATCCTGGCCGCCCACATCGGAGCGTTGACCCACCCAGAACAGGTGAAGCGGGTGCTGCTGGTGGGGATGGGCGCGGGGATTACCGCCGGCTCGCTGCTGACCCACCCGATCGAGCGGCTCGACGTAGTCGAGATCTCCCCCGCGGTGATCGAAGCCGCGCGCCTGTTCGGCGAGGACAACCACCACGCGCTCGATGATCCGCGCTGCAAGGTGCACATCGAGGACGCGAAGACCTTCCTCCTCCTCTCGCCCGAGAAGTACGACCTGATCGTCAGCGTCCCGAGCAACCCCTGGGTCTCGGGTGTCTCCGGGTTGTTCTCCCGCGACTTCTTCCAGGTGGCGCTGGCGCACCTGGCTCCCGGCGGGCGGATCGTCCAGTGGTTCCACGCCTACGAGTCGAACGAAGGGTTGGTGCGGCTGGTGCTGCGGACCCTGCGCGACAGCTTCGCCCATGGCACCACGTGGGTCGGCCCTCAGGATCTGGTGCTGCTCGCGACCGCGGAGCCGCAGGCGTTCGACTTCGAGAAGATCGCCGAACGGATGGCGCGCCCCGAGGTTCGGGACGATCTGCTGCGGGCGAAGACGCCGGACC
>JAYVRT010000732.1:0-4307 GCA_043776025.1 Archangiaceae bacterium
CCAGCTCCTCTTCCAGCTCGGTGCGCTTTCGGGGGGGCTCGGCCCGCCTGGCTTCCTCCTTCACCGGCTCGGGCGGCGGCTCCTCTCGTCTCGCCTCGGTCTTCGTCGGCTCTTCCTTCTTCACCTCGGCCGGTTTGACCTCGGCCGTCTTCGGCTCCTCGCTCTTTGGCTCTTCCTTGCGCGGCTCTTCCCGCTTCGCCTCCTGCGGCTTCGGCTCTTCCTTCGGCGTCTCCTCGGCCTTCACCGGCGCCTTGGGCTTCGGATCGGGCGGGGGATCCTCGTCCTTGCACTTCTTCCCCTTCTTGCACTTCTTCTTCGGCCTGGGCTTCGGCTCGGGTTTGACCTCGGCCTTGGGTTCGGCTTTCGGCTCCGCGACCGGCGCGGGCTCGGCACGCTTCTGCTCCTGGGCTGCCTCTTCGCTGAGCACCAGCACCCGGGCCGGCTTGCCCGCGGTCATGAACAGCGGAACCCGATCGCCCGCCTTGTTGTGGCCCTCGACGTAGTACTCGATGCCTGGCGGCACCAACTTCGATGCGGGGATCGCGCCCCGGTAGAGATCGCCGTACTGCAGCTCCATCTTGACGTCGACGTACTCCTCGCCCGGGCCGCGGTAGCGCAGCACCAGCTTCTCGAAGGTGGCCGTGCCCGCCACCGAGCCGTCGACCTGCAGCGCCTCGTTCGGCTTCGCCTGCGCCGGCGCGGTGTGAAGGAAGCCGGACTTCGGGGTGAGATCGATCGTCTTCGGCTCGGTGGCCAGGGCGGTGGCGGCGACGCAGCACCCCCACAGAAAGGCCGTGCGACGGGCGGAGAAGAGGCGCGGCATCGAGCGGCACCGATGGTCGTTCGTCAGGCGGCGCGAACGCAAGGGTAGAAAACTCGATCGACGGGCAGTCTTCCGCTCTTCTTCACCCATTCATGCGCGCGTCGCTCTCACTGCAGCAGTCGCTCTATCGCCGTCAGCAACAGAAGATCCGCCAGCTCGTCGTCGGTGTCTCGCCGGCGTTTCGCCGGTACGAGGGTCAGTACCGCCGCGCGACCCAGAGTTTCCGGCGCACCGTGGGCCTGGCCGAGGTCCACTCCCAGCTCGGACGGGCCGACGTCGTCTACGTCGGCGACTACCACACGCTGCGCGCGGCGCAGCAGGGCTACCTCGAGCTGCTCGCCGCGGCGGTGAAGACCGGGCGCCGGGTGGCGATCGCGCTCGAGCTGGTCGAGGGCAAGCACCAGGCGCAGCTCGACGCCTTCCTCGCCGGGCGGATCAAGGCGCGCACCTTCCTCGATCGCATCGGGCACCCCTACCGGGGCGCGTTCGACGTCTGGCCGCACTTCGAGCCGATCTTCCAGTTCGCCCGCGCGCAGGGGCTCGAGGTGACGGCGATCGATCGCCGCTCCAGCGGCAGCCGCTCGCTGCAGGTGCGCGACGCCTACGCCGCGAAGCGGGTCGCCGAGCTGGCGAGCGCCGACGACCGCCCGCTGGTGCTGGTGCTGATGGGCCAGTTCCACGTCACCCCCGAGCACCTGCCCTCGCAGGTCCGGCGGGCGCTGGGCGCGGCCACGCGCAACCACCTGGTCGTCTACCAGAACGCGGAAGGCGTCTATTGGGCGCTGGCGCGCGAGGGCCGGGCCGATTCCACCCGCGCGGTCGAGGTGCGCCCGGGCGAGCTGTGCCTCGTCGGCAGCTCCCCCGTCGTCTGCCAGCAGAGCTTCCTCGACTACGTCGAAGCCGAGCTCGGCGACGCCCCGCTGGAGGAACGGGGCGCCCCGGCCGCCTTCCGCCACCTCGCCAAGGTGATCGGCCAACTGGTGGGCGTCGAGGTCGCCGACGCGCTCGAAGCGGTGCAGGTCGTCACCCCCGGCTCGCTCGGCGCCGGCACCTGGGAGGCGCTCGAAAAACGCGGCGGGTTCACCCGAAGTGAACTCAAAGAGCTGGAGCACCACGTGCTGTCGCGGGAGAGCGCCTACGTGCCCCGCGCCCGCCTCGCCTACCTCGCGACCCTCTCGCTCAACCACGCCGCCGAGGAAGCCGCCCACTTCGTCCGCCACGTCTGCGTCGGCGCCGCGATCGACGCCGTTCGCCCCCGCGGCGAGGCCTTCTTCGCCCGCTGCCTCGAGGAGGCGCTCGGCTTCTTCGGCTCGCGGCTGGTCAACGGGGCGCGCCGCTGCACCCAGGTGGCCGAGTGGTCCGAGCTGTTCTCCCACGGCGGCGCCGAGCAGCGGCGAATCGCCGCCTTCGTCCTCGCGCTCAAGGCCGCCGAGGCCGACGAGCCGGCGGCGGCGAAGCGGCTGGTGCCCGCGGACGACAAGCTGTTCCACGCCGTGAGCCACGCGCTCGGCTACCTGCTGGGTGAGGCGCTGTTCCGGGCGTTCGACTCCGGGCGGCTGCAGCGCGCCGAGGTGCGCGGGCTCTTCTCCGATCCATTCCGCCATGCCTCCGAGCGGTACTTCGCGCTCTGCGCCCGGCTCTTCGCCCCCGCGGTTCAGAAGCGGCGCGCGACGTTCAACCCGGCGCCGGTGCTGCCCGCCCACGGCTGAAGTTCGATCTGATAGTCGCGGGTCAGCTTGTACGACTGCCAGCCGAACAGCGTCCCCAAAGCCGCGCCGACGATGATGTCCGAGACCCAGTGGGCGTTCTGCTGCACCCGCGACAGCCCGACCCACAGCGCCAGCGAGTAGAAAAGCGGCGTGAGCTTCGGGTACTCCATCGAGAGCACCGCCGCGGTGGCGAAGGCGGTCATCGCGTGGCCCGACGGCATCGCGTCCGCCTCGGGCCGCGAGAAGAAGTGCTCGGCGTTGGGATCGTAGCTGGGCCTTTCCATCCGGAAGGCGATCTTGCCGATCCGCGTCGCCACCGCCGCGGCGGTCAGCGCCTGGAGTCCGGCGAGGCAGGCCCGCTGGCCGTCGCGGCCGCCGACCAGCCCGATGATCAGGAAGATCCCCACGTCGACCCAGCCCTCGCCGCCGTAGCTGACGTAGAACGACAGCCCTTTCCCGTCGAGCTGTGGGTCGGGGAGCTGCCGGATCAGCCGGTGGCTCTCGACGTCGGTGTTGACCGCGACCACGGTGGCGATGATCCCCGGGACGATCACCCACAGGTCGGTCAGCTCGGGGCGAAACGGCCGCGCCAGCGTCGAGCCGATGTTCAGCAGCACCCGGCTGGCCGGCATCGGCGGGAAGTAGCGGGTCGAGAACGCCTCCGGCCCCGGGGCATAGAGCGTGGAAAGGTTCACCGGCGCCAGCGGCCCAGAGGTTTCTGCCTCCGCCCGCGGGGCGTCGACCGATCCGATCATCAGCGCGAGCGCCAGCGGCAGCATCGGGCGCGCACCCTACTCTCAAAATGAAGCTCCGAGCGGAGGGCGCGTTGGTAAGGTCCGCCGCCGAGCCATGGTGGAAGACGCGCTGACTCAGCCGCTGGATCCGACCAGCGCCCTCGCCACCCGCGAGGAGTTCGGCCCCTTCGGCCGGAGGCTGGCCCGCCGGTACTTCGAGCACGTCCGCTTCCCCCAGGCCGGCGCCGACGAGCTGCGCCGGCTGAGCCAGGCTGGCTTCGTCGTCCACGTGATGCGGACGACTTCGTGGATCAACTACCTCTACCTGAGCTGGGCGCTGGTGCGGCGGGCGATGCCGCCGATCCGTGCGGTGGTGAACCTGCGCCGCTGGTTCACCCGCCCCTGGTCCCGCACCGCCCAACGCGGCGAGTTCGACGTGCGCTTCACCTACGCCCGCCGACACAACGGCTCGGCGCTGGTGTTCCTCAAGGAGAGCGCGATCGGCCGTGCCGCGGGGCGCAACTCGGCCGAGGATCCCTTCCCCTCGCTGATCGACCTCGCCCGCAAGTCCGACCGGCCCGTCTACCTGGTGCCCGAGCTGTTCGTCTGGGAGAAGTGGAACCAGAAGATCGCGCCCAGCCTCTTCGATCGGATCTTCGGCAGCCCCGAGGCGCCCGGCTTCCTCCACTCGCTGGGGACCTTCCTTCGCAATTACCACCGCGCCCAATTTCGAATCGGCGAGCCGATCGATCTCAAGGCCTTCATCGCCGAGAACCCGGCCGACTCGGACGCGCTGCTCGCCCGCAAGGTGAAGAGCTCGCTCCACCACCACCTCGCCCGCGAGACCCGCGCCGTCTTCGGCCCCCCGGCCAAGCCCACCGATCGCCTCCTCGACGAGGCGATGCGCGACAAGGTGCTGCGCACTTCGCTCGAGGAGATCGCGAAAGAGACCCAGCGGCCGATTGAGTCGGTCACCCGCGAGGCCCGCCGCAACCTCGATCAGATCGCCGCCCGCTTCATGCCCTCGGTCGTCGGCCTCGC
>JAYVRT010000733.1:0-4306 GCA_043776025.1 Archangiaceae bacterium
CTGATGGCTCGCAGGAGCCTGAGACGCCCCGAAGGCCGTGCAGTTCAAGACGGCTTGAACTATATGAAGTCCATGAATCCTGCACTGGCCTTCGGGGACTTCCTCCAGGACGTCGAGCGCTCGTTGGTCGCCCAGCTGGGCGGCGAAGAGGTGGCGGCATCGCAGACCCTGCTCACCGCGGCGCGGCACCTGTGCCTCGGGGGCGGGGGCAAGCGCGCCCGGCCCCTGCTGGTGCGGATCTTCGGGGATACCCTCGGGGTCCCATCGGGCCGGCTGGTCGAGGTCGCCGCCGCTGCCGAGCTGATCCACTCCGCCAGCCTGCTGCACGACGACGTGGTGGACGCGGGGATGTTCCGCCGGGGCCGCCCGACGGTGAACGCCCGCTGGGGCAACATCGTCGCGGTGATGTCCGGCGACCTGCTGTTGTCCGGCGCGCTGCTGGGGCTGTCGCAGGTGGACGCGAAGCTCACCACCACCGCGCTCGAGGTGATTGGGCAGATGACCCGGGCCGCGATCGCCGAGGTCGAGGCCCGGGGGAACCTCTCGCTTCCCCAGGCCGCGCTGAGGGACATCGCCGAAGGAAAGACCGGCTCACTCTTCGGCTGGTGTGGCCTGGCGGCGGCGACGGTCGGTGGCGACGCCCACGCGGCGGGCTGCTTCGATCAGTTCGGCCGCCGGCTGGGGATCGCGTTTCAGATCGCCGACGACATTCGCGACGTCACCGGCACCGACGAGGGCAAGCCCCAGTACGCCGACATCCAGTCGAAGACCCCGTCGCTGCCGATCCTCCTCGCGGTCGGGGCCGACCCGAAGCTCAAGCGCCGGTTCGCCGAGGCGTGGGGCTTCCCTTCGGTGAGCGCCGAGAAGGCCAGGGAGCTGGGCACCGCGCTGCTGTGCACCGGGGCGCTGGACGAGGCGGTGGTGCGGATGGAAGCCGAGCTCGAGGCGGCCGTCGAGGCGCTCGGGCCGTACGCCCGCGCTCCCGGTGGCGCGCAGTTGGTCGGCTGGGCCCGAACGGTCGCCCGGGGACTGGCGCTCAAGGGCGCCGCGTAGGCGCGGGCCGGGCGGTAGGGCCGCGGAAATCTGCTATGCGGTCGAGGCGATCATGAAGGGCTATCTGTGGACCAACTCCGAGGCACCCGCACCTGATGCCGACGCGGCGCACCTGGCCGAGTGGGAAGCGGTGGCGGTGGACGCCGTCGGGAACGTGATCGAGTTCTGGGGCTTCAAGCGCAACCAGGGCCGGGTCTGGGCGCTGCTCTATCTGCGCGACACCGCGCTCACCGCCGCGGAGATCGAGGCCGAGCTCGAGCTTTCGAAGGGCGGGGTGTCGATGCTGCTGCGCGACCTCGAGCGTTGGGGCGTGATCCTGAGGGTCCGCACCCCCGGCGACGCCTCCTGGCGCTACCGCGCGGAGACCGACCTGCTGAAGATGGCGCGGCGGGTGATCGAGGAGCGCGAGTTCGCCTTCATCGCCCGCATCCGCGCCGACCTCGAGGAGGCGAAGCGCATCGCCGAGGCCTCGGGGAAGGTCCCGAAAGAACGGATCCGCCGCCTCGCCCGCATGGCCTCGCTCGCCGAGCACACCGAGCGGGCACTGAAGATGTTCCTCAAGACCTCGCGCCTCGACGTTCAGGGGATGTTCGACGTCTTCAAGTCGAAGTAGGAGCTGCCCGATGGACTCGCACTATGACCAGGTGATGAAGGCGCGCGCGGCAGCGGGGCAGGGGACCCGGCTGTACTTCGCCTACTCGACGATCCTCGACCGCGAGGCGTTTCTCGAGTGGCGCGGCCAGCACAGCTACGACTCGTTCGACCTGCCCGCGGGCGAACTCGCCGAGGCGCTCGACGTCGGGTTGGCTTACGACTTCCCCTCGCGCTGGTGGGGCGGCCGTGTCGCCGGGCTGGTCGACGCCAAGGGATCCTCGGTGTTCGGCCGGCTGTTCGAGATCTCCGAGAAGGACTGGCCGATCGTTTCCCACAAGGAAGGCGGCGTGACCCAGATGTCTGTCGAGCGGCCGGTGACGGTGCGGGTCGGCGGCAAGCAGGTCCAGGCCACCGCGTTCGCCACCAACCCCGTCCGCCAGAGCTCGGATGGGCCGGTGAGCCCGCGGTTCGTCGAGGCCCTGGTGCGGGGCGCCACCTCCGCCGGGCTTCCCCCGCAGTGGATCGCTTCGCTCGGCGCCGCCGCGAAGTAACTCCGATTAGCGCTGCTGATTGGGGTGCTTCGAAGAGGCTTGACGCTGCCGTGTGGGCAGGGCATTGTGATAATGATTCGCAATATCACTCGCAGGTTGTTCGGAGTTCTTCATGCGCCCACACCATGCCGCCGCGCTCCTCGGAGTCCTCGTCACTTTGCCGGCGCTCGCCAACCCGCGGGCGCTGCCCTTCACTTACCCGTACGAGTCGCTGTCGAAGGGAGATCTGGAGATTGAGCAGTTCGTCGACCTGACGCCGGTGCAGAGCATCGACGCCGAAGGCCTGAAGTCGTGGACGGCGAAGTTCCAGCTGATCACCGAGGTCGAGTACGGGCTGACCGACAAGCTCGAGCTGGGGCTCTACTTTCAGTTCGTCAGCGAGCCGGGCGAAGCGCCGCTGATCTTCGACGGGATCAAGCAGCGGCTGCGATACCGGCTGGCGGAGCAGGGCGACTGGCCGATCGACGTCTCGATCTACGGCGAGGTGGCGGAGATGCACGACGAGGTCGAGCTCGAGCTGAAGCTGAACCTCCAGCGCCGGTTCGGCCGGGCGAAGGTGATGGTGAACCTCTGGGGCGAACGCGAGTTTCACTATGACGGCACCGGCGCGTGGATCCTCAACCCCACCGCCGGGGTGACGGTCGAGGTGACGCCGTCGTTCCACGTCGGGGTCGAGTACTGGATGCGGGCGGAGATCGACGCGTATACCCACCACTTCGTGGGCCCCGCCTTCAGCATGCAGTTCAAGAGGCTGTGGTGGACGGTGGCGCCGTACGTGCGGCTCGACGGGCTGGGGACGGCGATCCCGTTCAATGACTCCTTTGGCCGGTTTTGGGTACGAAGCGTGATCGGGCTGAACCTATGAGAGCGCTGGGTGGTTTCCTCCTCGTTGTCGGGCTCGCCGCCGGGTGCGCGGCGACGATTCCCCATGCGACCCCGCTTCATGCCGAGCGCAGCGGCGTCCCCCTGGAGCGCCTGGAGCACGGCCGCGGGCTGTTCGTCACCCGCTGCGGGAACTGTCACTTCGCGCCCGACCCCGGCTCGCACAGCGCGGCACAGTGGGCGAGCCTGGTGCCGGACATGCTCGAGGATTCCCACCTGAACCCGGAAGAGGCGATCGAGGTGCTCGACTTTCTCAAGGCGCTCGCGCCGAATTAGCGCCTCGGCCGAGAAGCAGGCCCACGAGCCACCGGGGAAGAAGGCAGACGAGGCGATCGGCTGGGCCGCTCCGCGACGAATGCGGGCCCCGTTCTGGAAACCGCAGCGGTCCAGATCCGCCAGCCCGACACGCCCCCTACATCAGGGCCAACCCGCCGGCCCCTCAGGGGGCCCGCTCGAAGATCATCACCGACAGCGGGGGCAAGGTGATCGCGAGCGAAGCCGGCTGGCCGTCCCATGCCAGGGCCTCGGCGGTCTGCGGGGCGTTCGTCACCCCGGAGCCGGCGAAGACCTTGGCGTCGGAGTTGAGCGCCTCGCGCCAGCGGCCTTGCGGGCAGCCGACGCGGTACTGCTCCCGAACCACCGGCGCCATGTTGGCGACCACCAGCAGCTCTTTGCCCGGCGCCTTCGCCCGGCGAAGGAAGGCGTAGGCGTTGAGGTCGCCGGAGTCCGCCTGGACCCACTGGAAGCCGGCCGGCTCGAAGTCGAGCTCGTAGAGCGCCGGCTGGGCCCGGTAGACCGCGTTGAGCTGGGCGACGAACTTCTGCAGGCCCGAGTGCACCGGGTACTGGAGCAGGTGCCAGTCGAGGCTGCCGTCGGCCTTCCATTCGGAGTTCTGTCCGAACTCGCCGCCCATGAAGAGCAGCTTCTTCCCCGGGTGGGCCCACATCCACCCGTAGAGTGCCCGCAGGTTGGCGAACCGCTGCCACTCGTCGCCCGGCATCTTCGAGACGAGCGCGCCTTTGCCGTGCACCACCTCGTCGTGGGACAGCGGCAGCACGAACTGCTCGGAAAATGCGTAGAGCAGCCCGAAGGTGAGCTGGTGGTGGTGGTGCTTGCGGTGCACCGGCTCGTGGCTGAAGTACTTCAAGGTGTCGTGCATCCACCCCATGTTCCACTTGTGGGTGAAGCCCAGGCCGCCCTCGCGCGTGGGGCGCGAGACCCGGGGC